>JANPKN010000032.1:0-7485 GCA_031426075.1 Sphingomonadaceae bacterium | reverse complement strand
GGCGGCGAGTTTGCCTTGTTGGTGAATGCTGGCATGACCCCGACCGAAGCATTGGCCAGCGCCACAACAATTGCCGCCAAAACACTTGGGATGGAAAATGAAATTGGCCGGATTGCGGTCGGGTATTCCGCCGATCTGGTCGCAGTGAATGAAAATCCGCTCACCAACATTCGCACCCTCGAAAAGGCCGAATGGGTCATGGTAAGAGGACGCATCGTTCCGTGATTCGGTGATAACATGCAGCCAGATACGCCAACAAAAGAGTTTGACCCCAACAACGATCCCGCGAAGCTGGCGCGGATCGGGACGCATGTCACAAAGCGGTTAAACGCCAATCCGCTTGTGCAGCAGGTCGATCATGAAGATGCGCAGCTTTATCTGTATCAGGGCTTTCTGGGCGCCAAAGACTGCAAGACGTTGATTGCAAAAATTGACGCCGATGCTGTGCCCTCCACCTTGTACAAGGGCACCGAGCAGGAGGGCTTCCGGACCAGTTTCAGTTGCCATCTCAACCGCTGGGACGCGTTCATCGCCAAGGTCGAAGCGCGCATGAGCGATGTGTTAGGCATCGACAATAACTATGCCGAGACCATGCAAGGGCAGCGTTATCAAGTCGGGCAAGAGTTCAAGGCGCATCACGATTTCTTCCACCCAAGCCAAAGCTATTGGATGCAGGAAGGGCCAGCCGGCGGTCAGCGCAGCTGGACCGCGATGATCTTCCTCAATGAGCCCGAAGAGGGCGGCACGACGGAATTCCCGCATCTTGGCCTTGGTGTGCGGCCACAAGCCGGGATGATGCTGATGTGGAACAATGTGAAGCCAGACGGGACGCTGAATTATAAAACATTGCACACTGGTACGCCGGTCCTTCGCGGGGTGAAGCACGTCATCACCAAATGGTACCGGCAAAATGACTGGCTGGAGATCAACACCGCAAAGCCGTCATAACGGCATAATACACCGCCTGCGATATCCTGACTGTCGTCTGTCGAAATCGTCTTGCAGTTGGATAGCCCAAAGCGGACGCCAAGCACCAATCGTAACCCGCATCATATTGATGTGTTTAAAATAATATCGGAGAGTCTCCCATGAAATTCAAACCACACATTCTTCTCCTCGCAAGCGCTGCCTTGCTTTCGCCGTTCGCAGCGCAGGCGCAAACAGCCGCGACCGAAACCGCCGCAACCGAAAGCCAGCGACTGGCCGCATTGTTTGCCGCGGATGACGAGGCAAGCCTTCAGCGCAACCCGCTAAACGCCATGTTTCGCGGCGATATGCGCTATGCCGACCGATTTGGCGATTTCATCACTGATGGCTATTTCGCAAATGAACGCAGCGCCGCCGAGGCCAATCTCGAAAGCCTTAAAGCAATTAACCGCGACAGACTAAACGCGACCGACAAGATTGCTTATGACGTGTTCAAGCAAAACCAGATGGACGCGTTGAAGGGCCTGTCCAAGGAAATCATGGACCTGACCGTTGTCCGTCCGCTCAATCACTTTTTTGGCTTTCACACTTTCTATCCGACCTTCGCCAGCGGACAGGGCGCAGCGCCATTCAAGACGGTGCAGGATTATGACAACAACCTGAAACGGCATAAGGAATTTATCGTGCTTATGGATCGGTCGATTGACCGGTTCCGCCAAGGCATGGCGTCAGGCGTGTTCGAAACGAAGATGACGATCACGAACGTTGTTGACCAGTTGAACACACAGCTTGCGCAAAAGACCGAAGAGTCGCCTTATTATGGCCCGGTCCTGAAATTCCCTGAAGGTTTCAGCGATGCCGACAAGGCCCGCCTGACGTCCGAATATCGCGACATCATCGAAAACGGTCTTTACCCTGCCAATGCCCGTCTGCGCGATTTCCTGCGAGACAGCTATTTGCCGTTGGCGCGCGAACAGGTTGGTCTTTCGGCGATGAAGGGCGGCGAAGGTCTGTATCAATATATGATCGAGCAAACGACGACCTTGCCGTTGAAGGCTGATGATATCCACAATCTCGGCCTTTCCGAAGTTGCGCGGATCAAATCGGGCATGGAAGCGGTCCGCAAGGAAGTAGGGTTCAAAGGCACATTGCCCGAGTTTTTCGAGCATTTGCGGACTGACCCTAAGTTCAAGCTCAACAGTCGTGACGCGTTGACTCAGGGCTATTACGATATCGGCAAAATCGTGGACGCGAAGATTTCGACGCAGTTCAAATATCTTCCCAAGGCTCCGCTTGAAATCAAGCCATATGAAGAATTCCGCGAAAAATATGAAGCTGGCGGCAGCTATCAGCAAGGCACGCCCGACGGTTCGCGTCCTGGTACATTCTATTTCAACGCCTATGACCTGCCAAGCCGCACGACGTCCGGCATGACCACGCTGTATCTGCACGAAGGCGCACCGGGCCACCATTTCCAGATCAGCATCGCACAGGAAAATGAGAAATTGCCTGCCTTCATGCGCTTTGGCGGCAACACCGCTTATGTCGAAGGCTGGGCGCTTTATTCTGAAACCTTGGGTTATGATATGGGCCTGTTCAAGGACCCGTATCAGCGCTTCGGGACATTGTCGGACGAAATGCTCCGCGCCATGCGTCTCGTGGTCGACACCGGCATTCACAGCAAGGGTTGGACGCGCGAACAGGCAATCGAATATATGCTCGCCAACAGCGACATGGGCAAAACCGATGCTACGGCAGAGGTCGAGCGCTACATCGCCATTCCATCGCAAGCTTTGGCTTATAAAATCGGCGCGCTCACGATCATGCGCCTGAAAGACAAGGCCAAGAAGGAATTGGGCAAGAAATTCGATGTGCGCGAATTCCACAATCAGGTTCTGAACACCGGTGCATTGCCGCTCACCGTTCTGGAAAAGAAAATCGACGACTGGATTGCAGCGTCGAAGTAAATTCAACCGCTTCCCGGCGAGAATGCTTGCCGGGAAGCGCTTGCTTGGTCTGGCGCGTTGATATAGCTCCCATTTAGGGGGAATTATTCATGCCAAGTTTTGCCGCCAGCGTTGCTGGTTATATGTTGCGTACCACGGGCTATTATCGCCGGATGTTTACCGGCGGGCCGCAATTTCAAAAGAATATTGCGAAGGTTCGGTCCGCGCCTTTGCCATCGCCCAAAGCAAATTCACACGTCGACATTCGCAAAAGCGAATTTCAAGGTCGCCCTGTCTGGCACCTCGCGCCGAAGGGCCGCGCACCAACCGCTTATGTCCTGTTCTGGCATGGTGGCGGCTATGTCTATCCAGCCACCGACATTCATTGGAAATTCCTGTCCCATATGGCGTCGCAACATGGCTGGTCGGTCACCGCGCCGCTATATCCGCTCGCGCCGGAAAACACGGCGGAACATATTACCGCTTGGGCTATGGCCTATTACGCAACTTACCAAGCGGAGATGGACGGAAAACCGTTCGTCATGGGCGGCGACTCCGCAGGTGGCGGATTGACCGCCGCACTGGCGCAAATGGCGCGTGATACCGGAAAGACTTTACCTGCTGGCCTGTTGCTTATCTGCCCCTGGCTCAACCTCGACCCTGCCCATCCCGACCAGTTGACGACTGAACCACGCGACGGAATTCTAACCCTTAGTGGTATCTCCGAAGGCGGCACACTCTATGCAGGCGCCTTGCCCAGCACAGACCCACGTTGCAGCCCAATCTTCGGCAATTGGGATGGCTTGCCGCCAATTTTGGCCTTTGCTGGTGGTGATGATATTCTTGTGACTGACTCCCGCGCGTTAAAAGCGAAGCTGCCTTCGGTCGAGCTCATCGAGCTTTCGGGTATGATGCACGACTGGCCAATTTTCAGCTTCACCGAGTCCCGCAAAGCCCAGGCAAAAATGGCCGGCTTCGTGACACCAGCGGTGACGTAACGCATTTGCGTGCGGCAAGACGGCGCGCTATGCTTTCCCGATGAAAGGTGACGCATCATGCCCGCGGTAAAAGCCGCAAACCCGCGCGAGGTTTTTGCCGCCGACGATTGGCGCGCGGTCACCACGCTGTCGCGCTGGCGCGGGATCTGGCTTGTCCTGCATGGCTGGATGGTTGTTGCGCTCGCGGCCTTTGGCGGCGCGGCGGCATGGGACTATCACTGGTTAGCCGGATTGTTCGTGACGCCATTGGCATTGGCCATTTTGGGAGGGCGGCAATTGGGGCTTTCGATCCTGATGCACGATGGCGCCCATGGCCTGCTCCACCCCGACCGCAAGACGAACAACTGGCTTGGTCAATGGCCGACGGGTGCGGCAACGGGTAGCGACCTGCAGGCCTATCGCGCTTATCATCTGACGCACCATAAATTTACGCAGCAGCCCGAGGACCCGGACCTGTCCTTGTCCGCGCCTTTCCCGACCAGCCGTGACAGCCTGCGCCGCAAGTTCATCCGCGACCTGACGGGCCAGACATTTTACAAACAACGCCGCGCGCAATTCGCGGTCGCCTTGCGGGGTGCAAAAGTCATGCTGAACCACGAAAGCAGCGACGGCAAGGCTGACACTAATGCTGGCCGCGCACTCAACATGCAAAGCCGGACTGGCCTCGACGCACCTGTTGCCAATGTTGACGGCGCAAAGACCACTGCGCGCACCGTCGGACGGTTCATCCTGGTGCAGGCCATATTGCTGACGATATCTTTACTCGTCTGGGGCTGGACACCATTTTTGCTTTGGATGGCTGCACTTGCCACAACGTTTCAGTTGTTCCTGCGCATCCGCAACATCGCGGAGCATGCCTGCACACCAACAGGTAGCGGCGACCCGTTTACGCATGCGCGAACCACTTATGCTGGCCTCATCGCTCGCGCCACGGTCGCGCCATATTGGGTGAATTATCACAGCGAGCATCACTTGTTCATGGGCGTGCCCTGCTATCATTTAGCCAAGACACATCGCCTGCTTGGAACTGGGGGTTATTATCCGCGCATGACAATGTCGCCGAATTATCGCGATGTTTTGGCGCAAGCCGTCAACTGATTGGTCGAGCAGCGCCGTTTGCGCCCTTGATAACATCCAACAGCGCATCAATTTTGGCGTGTAAGCGCAGGATTTCGAGTTCGGCCCTTAAGTTTACTTCATAATCATGGGCCGCCGCGATGCGGTCCTTCGCTGATTGCCGGTTCTGGCTCATCATGATGATTGGCGCCTGGATCGCGGCAACCGTTGACAGCATGAGGTTCAGGAAGATGAACGGATACGGGTCAAAGGCCCGGCCCAGCTTACCCAATATTTCGGTGTTCAACAGCATCCAGCCCAGCAGCACCGCTGCAAAGACCATGATGAATTTCCACGATCCGCCAATCGCCGCGACTTTGTCGGACAGATGTTCGCCAAAGGTCGCCTGTTCATCGACGATTTCGCGCACATCGCGGCTGGTGCGCTGCACATGGTAGATATGATGGAGCACCTTGGCCTCTTCGGCCTCTAACTGGTCTAATGATTTTCCAAGTAGGTCGATCGCCAGTCGTTCGACCGAAGGCACGTCTTTCATATCCATACTCCTGCGATAGAAGGCAGCGATTTACCTGTAGAGGCTACAGCCATCCTGCGCGTTTGAACCGGACAAACAATGTTAGGCAAGTTGTAGCCATGAGACCGACGATCAGGAAATATCCATATTTCCACCCAAGTTCCGGCATATGTTCAAAATTCATACCATAAATCCCCGCAATCGCGGTCGGCACGGCCAGAATTGCCGCCCATGCGGCCAACTGCCGCGTAATTGCACCCTGACGTTGCTGCTCCAACAAGCCGCTGGTTTCGATAACTGAGGTCAGCGTATCGCGCAGCCCCTCGACACGGTACACAAGGCGGCGGACATGATCGAGCAGGTCGCGCATGTAGGGATAGATGTTCGCATCGACCTGCGGCAGTTCAAGGTTGATGAAACGGCTCGTCAGATCTTCCGTCGGGCCCAAGATGCGCTGCAAGCGGAACAATTCCCGGCGCAACATGAATATGCGGCTAGTCTCGGCTGAATTCAGGAAATTGTCGATGGCGCGCTCTTCCATCAGCAGGACCTTTTCCTCCATCGTGTCGACCAAGTCGCCATAGCCATCCACGATGAAATCCAAAATGGCATGGAGCACGTAATCCGCGCCCTGTTTCAACAGCCACGGCGTTGCCTCCAACTGTTCACGGACGGGGCTATGTGACCGTTCCGAACCATGGCGCACGGTAATGATAAATTGCCGCCCCATGAATATCGCGGTGTTACCGTAGACGATCTTGTCACCCGCCAATTGCGGTGTTCGGATGACCAGAAACAGATGGTCGCCATACACATCGACCTTGGGCAAATGTTTTGGATCAAGGGCGTCTTCAACAGCGAGCGGGTGCAGACCAAAATGGTCCTGTATTCGTTTGAGAACGCCGTCATCGGGTTCGTGCAACCCGATCCAGATGAAATCATTAGGCTGTGTGATGTGCGGTATCGGCTTGGTTAGGTCAATTTCCTGGACGACCTTGCCATCGTGATACAGACGCGCCGCAATGGTCGTCATGCAAGCGCCTCGGCAATCAACTCACGACTATTGGATACCCCGTATAAGGCAATAAAGCTGCCCATGCGCGGCCCGGCGCTTGAGCCCAGAAGCGTTTCGTACAATGCCTTGAACCAGTCACGCAGATTTTCAAATCCGCCTTCCTTGCCGATCTCGTAAACGATATTCTGAATGTCTTCCGCCGTGGCGTCCGCAGGCAGTTCGGCAAGCCGCGCATCAAGCTTTTGCAACGCGGCAATCTCGACACCCTCGGGCTTGCGCTTTTGCAACGTCGGCAGCACGAAATCGCGGTTATAGGCCAAAGCGATCGGAATGAGTTCTGCAAGCTCCGGCGCATTTTCCGGCGAGACATTCTCGGCATAATTGCCAAGATATGCCCAAACCTGATCTTCTGTGGCCCCTGCTCCCATGACGCCGACAAGGTTTAGCAACAGGCCAAAGGTGACCGGCGGCTGCCCAACAGGAACTTGGCCATTGTGGACATGGTGTACCGGGTTGCCCAACCGCTTTTCAGGCGGCTGTTCATGCCATTGCGCGCGGAACTGGAAATATTCGTCCACCGCCTTGGGCACGACGCCCAAATGAAGTTGCTTGGCGCTTTTAGGTTCGCGGAACGCGTAAAAGGCAACGCTGTTTTCCGTGCCGTATTTCAGCCAGTCTTCGAGCGCCAAGCCATTGCCCTTGGACTTCGAAATCTTCTCGCCCTTTTCGTCGAGGAACATTTCGTAGATGAGACTTTCTGGCGGACGCCCACCCAACAGGCGCGCGATCTTGCCCGATTGAACGCCGCTGTCGGTCAGGTCCTTACCGTACATTTCATAGTCGACACCAAGCGCGACCCAGCGCATGGCCCAGTCGACTTTCCACTGCAGCTTGGACTTTCCCCCCAGCACAGACTGCGTGACCACATCGCCACCATCATCGAAGCGGATCAGCCCAGCCTCTGCATCGACCACCTCAACAGGCACCTGAAGCACGACGCCAGTCTTT
>JANPKN010000031.1:0-8140 GCA_031426075.1 Sphingomonadaceae bacterium | reverse complement strand
GGCTGGCTGCGTATAACCATAATCGATCACCAGCATTACCCCGCCCTGCTTCGCCAGCCGAACAGAAAGCTGGTGCATGATTGCAGAGGCGTCGGGGCACGTTTCGTATATGCTGCCCACGGCAGCAACCCGAAAATGTTCGGGGATCAGGTCATCGGTAGCACGAGCGCCCGGCATCGCCGCAAAACGCGACCCCCGATCACGCACAACAACCCGTTCCCGCCAGCCTGCGTGCGTTGAAATCATCTGCCGGACCGGCAACGCATCAAAAAACTCGTTCGCCACGATAAACAAAGGTGCATCGGTCGGTAAGCCATCCAGATTATCGTGAAACGTCGCATTCGGCACCGCCTGCACCTGCTTGGCACGCATGGCAGCGCTGTTTTCAACAAAATGGACCGATGGCTCCCAACCGAAACGCTTCATCGTTCGAAGCGCATCTGCGGCCAAAGTGCCGCGGCCAGGACCAAACTCGACATAGTGGCAGGTGGCCGTGCTTTGGCGTAGCCAAATATCGCTTAGCCAAATACCCACCATTTCTCCAAACATCTGACTGATTTCAGGCGCAGTGATGAAATCACCTTCTGCCCCCAGCGGGTCGGCGCGCCCGTAATATGCGGTGTTTGCGACACGCATATATTCGGCAACGCTGATGGGGCCTGATGCCTCTATCTGCTGCGCTAGGCGAAGTGCCGTCTGCTCGTTGTCAGGCGACACTGTTACTGCCGGCAATGGGTTCAATGCGCTGCCGACGGGCGCCTGCTGTAAACACCAGGAACAATCCGACCAGTATCATAGGAATAGTCAACCACTGCCCCATGCTGAGACCGCTTGCCTCCACGAGCCACTGCAGCTGCTGGTCCGGCTCCCTGAAGAACTCAATTGTGAAGCGGGCTGTGCCGTAAATGATTGCTGCCATACCAAACAGGAACCCGGGCTTATACCGCGCATCAGTTTTCCAAAATAATGGCCACAATATTGCTGCCATAAGCAGTCCCTCGAGCACAGCCTCATAAAGCTGACTTGGGTGGCGCGGCATGTCGCCGCCACTTGGGAATACTATCGCCCAAGGCACATCTGTCACGCGGCCCCAAAGCTCGTCATTTACGAAATTCGCTAAGCGGACCAGGAACAGGCCAAAGGGAATAACGCAGGCGACATAATCACAAACGCGCAAGAAGGAGAGCTTATGTTTGCGCGCCAAAAGCCATATTGCGAATATAGTCCCAAGCGCGCCGCCATGCAGCGACATACCGCCTTCCCAGAGTTTCAAAATATCTATGGGGTTTTGCAGAATCGATGGCTGATAGAACAAAATATAGCCAATACGTCCGCCCAAGATGATGCCCAATGTGGCATACAGGATCATATCATCGGCATGTTCGCGCGACATCGGCGCACCCGGCCGGGCGAGAAGCCTAAGCAATAACCAATAGCCAAGCAGTATGCCCGCAAGATATCCGAGCGAGTACCACCGGATCTGGAAGAAGCCCAAATCGAGTGCAACGGGACCAACCCCAAGGTCGGTAAACTGAATATAGCCAGCGGCCGACGCGATAATCTCGAATGACACAGTATTTCCTCAGGATATTTTGACATTCCTATAGAGCGAAATAGAAGGTGCACAAAGAGTTTAGGAGAGAATCATATGCCGTCCCAATTGGACCTTGCAATCGACGCCACCATTAACAGGCTGATGGCCGACGACGGTCCATTAGTAACTACACACGCGGAGAAATATGGCGTGCAACTGCCGGTTTTCGCCAAAGCGCCAGGAAACCTGCCCGACTATTTCGCATTTTTCTGCGCGACTCACGCGGACAAGGAGTTTTTGGTCGACGGCGATATTCGTTTAAGTTTCGCAGAAACTTATGGCGCAGCACGTGCGTTGGCGGGCGGGCTTGTCGAAGGCCATCATCTGCAAAAGGGTGAGCGCGTGGGTATTGCTGCGCGCAATTCGGCCAATTGGATCGTTGCCTATATGGCCATCATAATGGCAGGCGGCGTTGCAACCTTGCTAAATGGCTGGTGGCAGGGCGGCGAGCTTGCTGAGGGGATTCGCATGGTGGGCTGCCGCTTTGTTCTCGCCGATGAACAACGTGCTGCGCGGATGGCCGGACAGGATTTGGGTGGTTGCGAACTTCTCATCATCAACCATGATTCACGTCCATTGGATGGCCTCTCGGTTTTGACCGCCAAGGGCGGCAGCGCCGCAACACCACTGCCAACACTAGATCCGCTCGACAATGCGACGATCTTGTACACCTCTGGCTCAACTGGTCAGTCGAAGGGTGCGGTGTCGGACCATCGCGCTGTCGTCCAAGGTGCGATGAGCTATGTCGGACAGACATTGGTGTTCTTCGAGCTGTTGTCCGCCAGTGGGCAATCGATGCCAGCCCAGCCTTCGGCACTTGTGAACGTGCCATTGTTCCACGTCACCGCATCAATCCCGTTGGTTCTGCAAAGCTTCGCCATTGGCCGCAAGCTTGTGTTGATGCCCAAATGGGACGCCGAAGATGCCATGCGCATTATCGAAAAAGAACGCATCACCTATTTCGTCGGCGTTCCGTTGATGAGCATTGAGCTTGCGACGCACCCTGCCCGGCACAATTATGACCTCACCAGCTGCACTGCATTTGCAGCCGGTGGCGCGCCGCGCCCCGTTGAGCATGTTAAAAAAATCCGCAAGGAAATGAGCTGGGGTTATCCGTTATTGGGCTACGGCCTTACTGAAACCAATGGCGTCGGTTGCGGCAACTTCACAGACAATTATTTGGAAAAACCAACCAGTACTGGCCCAGCGACAAAGCCACTCGTCGAAGTGCAAATGCTCGACGATGACGGCAATGTTTTGCCGCAAGGCGAACGTGGTGAAGTGGGCATCCGCACGATCGCCAATTTCAATGGCTATTGGAATAACGACGACGCCACACGCGATGCCTTCACCGCCGACGGATTTTTCCGTACTGGCGACATCGGATATCTCGACGAAGACGGCTATTTGTTCATCGTTGACCGCAAGAAAGACATCATCATTCGTGGCGGCGAAAATATCAGCTGCCCTGAGGTAGAAGCGGCTGCTTACGAGCATGACTCCATTGTCGAACTATCGGTATTCGGAATCGCTGACGAGAAATACGGCGAGGTGCCTGGCATCGTTTATCAGACAAAGGATGGTGTCACTCTGACAGAAGAGGATCTGAAGGCATTTTTGGCTCCCCGGCTTGCGCCTTTCAAAATTCCGGCACACTTCTGGCAAGTGGCTGAGCCGCTGCCTCGGTTGGGGACACAAAAAATTGACCGCGTTGCACTGCGGCGCGAATATAATGCCATGGTTTCTCCTAAAGGCTGACATGGTCGCCGTTCGCGCCTAAGGTAGGACGATGGCATCAACAGCGGAACGGATTAGCAAACAGCGCGACATTATCGACCGGAGCGCGCTTGCCGAAAAAATCGAGGGCGTCGTGCGGGAACATGCGGGGCAAGAACGGCGGCCACGCGTCCTCGAAATTCTGCAGACGGCGCTTGCAAGCGGTCGGGCAGAGATAAAGCGGCGCTTGGGTGAACACCCGTCGCAGGGCTACCGCGCTTCGGCTGAACAGGCGTTCCTGGTCGACCAGATTGTCCGGCTCATTTATGATTATGTGACGGTGCACGCTTATCCAGCGGCAAACCGTTCGGCTTCAGAACGGATCGCGGTTCTGGCCGTCGGCGGATACGGCAGAGGTGAGATGGCTCCGCATAGCGACGTCGATATTGCGTTTGTAACGCCGTACAAGCGGAGCTCGTGGACTGAACAAGTGGTGGAAGCCATTCTTTATCTGCTTTGGGACCTCGGCCTGAAAGTAGGCCAATCCAGCAGATCCCTGGATGAAACCGTGAAAATGGCGCAGGAGGATTTGACCATCCGTACGGCTTTGCTGGAGAGCAGGTTCGTCTGGGGCGACCGCGGGGTGTACGAAGAAGCATCGTTGCGGTTCTGGAACGAAGTGGTTGCAAATACTGCGTCGGACTTTGTGCGCTTGAAAATGGTTGAACGCGACGAACGGCATCGGCGTATGGGAGACAGCCGATACGTTGTTGAGCCGAACATCAAGGACGGTAAAGGCGGTCTGCGCGATTTGCATACGCTATATTGGATCGGCAAATATATTCATAAGGTCTCCGCCGCGTCGGAGCTTGTGGACGTTGGCTTGCTGACGGCCGACGAATATAACCGGTTTAGAAAAGCAGAAAATTTTTTATGGGCAGTTCGCTGCCACATGCATAATATCACTGGCCGCGCCGAAGAACGCCTGACATTTGATCTGCAACGCGAAGTTGCCGAGCTTATGCAGTTCGCAGACCGCCCTGGGCGCTCGGCGGTTGAACGGTTCATGCATTATTATTTTCTGAATGCCAAAACGGTTGGCGACGTGACCGGGTTATTCCTTGCGCATCTGGATGAGGCTATGGCCAAAAAGGGCCGGCGTTTCCTCCCCAGCTTTAGCCGGAAACCACGTAAGCTGAACGGCTTTCAACTGGACCGTGGTCGCTTGGCACTGCCCGATGACCAATTTTTTGCCCAGGACCCTGTCCGCTTGCTTGAAATATTTCATTTGGCAGACTTGCATGAATTGGAAATCCATCCCTTGGCGATGCGGGCTGCACAAAGGGACGCCCGGCTCGTCGACAAAGTGGTCCGGCGCGACCCGAAAGCCAATGCGCTTTTTCTTGATATCCTGACATCGCCACGCGACCCGGAAACGGTGCTTCGCTGGATGAATGAATCCACCGTCTTTGGCAGGTTTATTCCCGATTTTCGCCGGGTCGTCGCTCAAATGCAGTTCGACATGTACCATCACTACACGGTGGACGAACATTCGATCCGAGCCATTGGTTTGCTGGCCGATATCCATCGCGGCAAGCTGAAGCAGGATCATCCCCTTTCGACGACAATCATCCAGCAAATCGTTAGCAAACGTGTCTTGTTCGTCGCCACATTATTGCACGATATTGCGAAAGGACGCGGCGGGGACCATAGCGTACTCGGCGCGCAAGTGGCGGAAACATTGTGTCCGCGTTTGGGACTTTCCCCAGCTGAGACCGAGACCGTTGCTTGGCTGGTCCGTTATCATTTGCTGATGTCTGCTACGGCGTTCAAGCGGGATTTGGCAGATTTTAAGACGATCCTCGATTTCGCCCAGGCCGTTCAATCGCCCGAGCGGTTGAAGCTTTTGTTGGTCTTGACTGTGGTGGATATCCGCGCAGTTGGGCCAGGTGTCTGGAACAGCTGGAAACGGCAGTTGTTGTCGGACTTGTTTGAAGCCACTGAAGAAGTGCTTCGCCTGGGTCATAAACAACGCGGCCGTGAAGAGCGGATCGCGTCGAAGAAATCGAAACTGGAAGCCGCTTTGCGCCTGCCAGCCGATAAATTCGCTACCTTCGCCAAAAGTCTTCCCGATGCATATTGGATTGCTGAACCAGATGACATCATCGAACGCAACGCCCGGCATCTGTTAAAGAACGATGGCACTGAACTCGCCATTGATGCCTGTTACTACCCTGACAGAGGGGCAACCCTCGTGACGGTTTTTGCCGCCGACCATCCCGGACTGTTTTACCGAATTGCAGGTGCCATTCATTTGGCTGGCGGAAACATTATAGATGCGCGCATTCATACAAGCAGCGACGGCATGGCGGTTGATAATTTTTTAATTCAAGACCCGCTGGGGCGTCCTTTTCGCGAACAAGGTCAGCTGGAACGGCTGAAGCGTAACATCGAAGAAGCACTGACCAACCGGGCTCGATTAATGACTCAACTGGATGCAAAGCCAAAGGCATTGCGCCGTGCCGATGCATTTAAAATCGCCCCGTCGGTGCTGATTGATAATCAAGCTTCCAATCGGTTTACGGTGATTGAAGTCAATGCACTGGATCGTCCGGCCTTACTCAACAATCTGGCACTGGCGATGTTCGAATCCAAGGTCACATTGCATAGTGCACATATCGCCACTTATGGCGAACGCGCGGTTGATACATTTTACGTCACTGATTTGTTCGGTGCGAAAATCGAGAGCAAAAGTAAACTGACCGCGCTTGAAGCTCGGCTTCTGGAAGCCGCCACCGTGAAGGCGCGCGTGAAGGCAAAAGTCGCGGCGTAAAAACGCAGTCGATCGGGACGGTTGTTTGCATAGAGCGTACGCAAAAAAAAAGGCCGGTCTTTCGACCAGCCTTTCTTCTAACCTGAAATCAGATTGGGAATTACATTCCCGAACCTGGACCGTAGGTAACTTCCACGCGACGGTTTTGCGGTTCACGCTCACCATCTGCAGTCTGTACCAATGGTGCAGTTTCACCGAATGCTTCGGTAGTGATTGCACCACCAGATACGCCCTTGGACTCAAGATACGAACGCACTGTGGCGTTACGACGCTGTGAGAGACCAACGTTATACGTTGCGGCACCCGACTTATCGGCGTGACCAGCAAGCATAACCTTCGCATTGCCGCAGTTCGAATATTGCGCAACGGCATTATCCAGAACCGAAGCCGCGTCTGGACGCAGGTTCGACTTATCCCAATCAAAGAACACGATGTAAGGACCCGTGTTGCAAACCGGCGCAGGTGGCGGCGCTGGTGGTGGGGGTGGTGGAGCCACATATGGTGGCGGTGGTGGTGGTGCTACGACTTCGACTGGCTCAGGTGCGCCGCCGAAGTTATAGATCAGGCTGCCCATGATGCTGTGCGAACGGAAGCGTGTGTCCACAGCACGGCCAAGACGATCAACGAGGTTGACCTTGTCCGCATTGAAGAAACGATACTTCAGGCCAACATCCCAGCTATCGCTCAATGGCGCGCGAACGCCAGCAAGTGCCTGCCATGCAAAACCAGTATCCGAGTCATCGAGGAACGATGGAGCTGCGAAAGTTGACTGCACATCAACGCGTGCAACACCAACGCCGCCGCCGACAAAGCCCTGAAGGCCATCATCGTCGCCGAAATCCAACAGGCCATTGACCATGAAGCTCAATGCACTTGCGTCACCAGCAACATCATACGAACCAGCAGCTTGCAAAGCGGTACCAGCACCGCCTGGAATCTGTGGTGCTTGGCTGTTGAAACCAGTCACGTCCGCCTGACGATACGAAACTTCTGATTCAAGACGGAAACCGCCGAAATCATAGCCGACTACGCCGCCGAAATCATAACCCTTGTCCATGTCTACTGTTGCCGCGCTATTCAGGGCACCAATATCCAAATCAAGGTCTTCTACTATCATGGCACCGCCATCGACTCCAACATACCACTGGTCGTCGCGGGCCAAAGCCGGTGATGCCAGAGCAGTAGAAGCGAGCGCCAAACTTATGGCTAACTTACGCATCAACTTTCCCCTTTTCTATCTTAGGAACGGAAATTCGAGAACGCAGGTCTACCGATTCTGTTCCGTTGATGCAAGTCGCTATGTATCTATACTGTTGCCAAAATGTCGCCATTTTTGATGATTGCCTAGAAATTTAGGCAGGTTTCCCCAGCTTCCCGGCTCATGTTGCCAAAATGCCTATCAATCTGAAATATTGTAAAATCGCCACGAGTGTTGCGCGCGCTTCGCTATCGACGACAGTTCCGCCCGCAGGATTGGTGACCGCAGGAGCGCTGGTCCACTGCCCGGATATATGCATGCTGTGACGCCGCGTAAATTTGTTCCACACGCGCATTCCTTCATGGGGCACAACAAATCGCCAACTTCCCCCAATCCATAGGGCAATTTGACCAGTCTTATTTGCCCATGGACCCACGGGCGAGCCGCTTACGATCCAACACTTACCAACGTCGTCATCTGCTGCCGCAGGTGGGGTGGATTGAGCAGTTTCGACCGCCATGTGCATAAGCGCGTCAATTAAAACGAGCGCTTCATTATGGGTGATTTCCTTTTGCGCCTGCGACACGGCCAAAAGCGGCAAATGATGCCGTCCAGTTTCAAGATCTGGCATAACTCCTCCTTGTTAAACGATGTGGTGGAAGCCGGTGGTCAACTCAGTCCGAAGATCAGCGGGCCGGATTGGGCGAAGCGGCCTATCTGCTGCACTCTGAAATTCAGTGCGCTGTTTTGCGGCACCCCAAAGCTCGCCAAATCACTGCTAGAGATACGCAAGCTATTT
>JANPKN010000030.1:0-3442 GCA_031426075.1 Sphingomonadaceae bacterium | reverse complement strand
CAGCACGGTTTTATCTGTCTGGCAAAAACGGAAAACTCTGCGCTTTTCTCGGCGGCATACAGCAATAAAGCATAAATATCAATGTGTTGAATTGGTTCCCCGGTAAGGATTCGAACCTCAATAGACGGAGTCAGAGTCCGTAGTCTTACCGTTAGACGACCGGGGAACAAGGACCGGGCATATATGCCGCTGCCTATGTATGGTCAAGCCGCTGAATCGCGACGCATTGGACGATGTTCAAAAATCTTGAATTTCTCTGCTTCAGCGCGTAGCAACGTTTTCAGGTACCGGCGGCACATCCGCCCGGATAGAAAATAAGAAGTGAGTTATCGGCTATGGGCGAGAATGTCGCGCCATCGCCGCAAAAGGGACGCGGGCGAAAACGTAAAAAGCCGCCCCGTCGCAAAAATGCGGCACCCAAGGCTGCAACATTGCAGCAGGCTTCGGTCAATGGCGCAGCGCGTCCCGAGGTGCCAACGGCGTCAACGAAGCCCGGCAATGGCGTTCAACAAGGCGAAAACCCTGCGTTGCGACGCAATTGGCTTGAGCGCACCGCCTATGCTGCGCTCGACCTTGGAACCAACAATTGCCGATTACTGATCGCACGCGCAGGCGGCGATGATTTTACTGTAGTCGACGCGTTCTCACGCGTTGTCCGGTTGGGCGAGGGGATGACATCCACTGGCCGGATGAGTGACGAAGCGATGGATCGTGCAGTAGAGGCGCTCACTGTATGCGCTGAAAAGCTTAAAAAGCGTAACGTCGTCTTGGCCAGGTCTGTAGCAACTGAGGCCTGCCGCCAGGCGGTGAATGGTGCGCAATTTATCGAGCGCGTAAAGCGCGAGACGGGCATCCACCTTGACATCATTAGTCCAAAGGAGGAGGCGCGGTTGGCTGTGATGGGTTGCCACGCATTGCTGGAAGACGGCGATGGACCTGCGCTGATTTTTGATATTGGCGGCGGTTCAACTGAATTGGTTCTTGTGTCGACAAGCAATATCATTCCTGAAATTCTCGACTGGGTCAGCGTCCCTTGGGGCGTCGTTTCGCTCACTGAAAGCGAACGGGCAGATGGTGATAGTCCTGAACATTTAGAGGCGAGTTATCAGTCGATGCGTGCGAAGGTTATGGCGAGTTTTGCCGACTTCGCAGGGCGATTGCCCGAAAACGGTGGGGATCGACGCCTATTGGGGACGTCAGGGACGGTTACAACGCTCGCCAGCGTCTATTTAAAGCTCAATAGCTACGACCGCCGGGCAGTGGACGGGTTGCATTTGCCCACCTCGGCGATGCGTGACATCAGCCGCGAACTGGCATGTCGCAACATCGCCGGGCGCGCAGAGTTTCCAACCATTGGCCACGAGCGGGCCGATTTGGTAGTAGCGGGTTGTGCGATCTTGGAATCCATCTTTGACATATGGCCCGGCGAACGGCTGGGCGTGGCAGATCGCGGCATTCGCGAGGGTATATTGCGCGCGCTGATGGCCAGCGACGCCAAGCGCCGTAATCGGCGGAATTGAGTTATGGCAGATAATCTTTTTGGTGGCAAAGACTCCGGTAGAACGCTGGCGGGCAAGCAGAAGGTCAAAACGGCCAAGCGGCGCACGGCGGGGTCCACCCGTTGGCTCGAACGGCAGTTGAATGACCCATATGTCAAACGCGCGCATGGCGAGGGCTATCGCAGCCGAGCAGCGTATAAGCTGGTTGAGCTAGACGAAAAATTCCACATCTTGCGCGGTAAAAAGGCCGTGGTTGATTTGGGCGTCGCGCCCGGCGGATGGGCGCAGGTCGTGCGCAGGCAGCAGCCAAAGGCGGCGATTGTTGGCATCGATCTTTTACCGGTTGACCCGATTGAGGGTGTTGTTCTGCTTGAGATGGATTTCATGCATGACAGCGCGCCCGACCGGTTGATTGCCGAACTGGGTGGCGCGCCTGATCTGATATTGTCGGATATGGCAGCCAACACTGTTGGACACAAACAGACCGACCATTTGCGCACCATGGGATTGGTCGAAGCCGCAGTAGATTTTGCGGTCAAGGTACTGATACCCGGTGGGGATTTTGTCGCGAAGGTCTTCGCAGGAGGCACTGATCCAGTGATGCTTAGTATCCTTAAATCGAACTTCACGACGGTCAAACATGCAAAGCCGCCAGCAAGCCGTAAGGGCTCAGTCGAATGGTATGTGATTGCCCAAGGCAAAAAAGGCTAATCAGCCTTGTTGGCGCGCTTTTTCAACGGCGCTTTTCAGCGCCTCATAGCCCAAGGCACCCTCTAACAGTTGATCACCGATGATGAATGTCGGTGTGCCGTTGAAGCCAATCTGCTGCATAAGCGCCAGATTGCGTTCGATTTCTTGGTTTGCTTGGGGCGAGGCAGCGAATGTCCGGGCGGCTGTTACGTCGAGGCCCGCGGTACGGGCAGCGGCAGCAATATTTCTTGCATCGGCGCGGCCACCCGCAAACAGCGCATCATGAAACGCCTTGTGTTTGCCCTGACGAGCTGCAGCAAGCGCCCATAACGCAGCGTCGCGGCTGGATTGGCTTAGGATCGGCAACTCGCGATAGACCAAGCGGATATTGCCATCGCTCTTGAGCAGGCGCTGCACATCGGGCACGCTCGCCCTGCAGAAACCGCAATTATAGTCGGTGAATTCCACAATCGTCACGTCGCCTTTAGGGTTGCCAGCTTCCGCGCCGGGGAAGGGTTTTGCAATGTCGCTTCCGGCGGAGGTAAGCCGTTTGGCAACGTCGCGCTGCTGCAAAATAGCAACCGCGTCAGTAATGATTTCGGGATTTTCGAGGATGTAGGCTTTCACCAGTGCCTCGGTTGCCTTGCGGTCAGCGGGCGACATGCCTGCGGCAGCAACAGCCTCATCTGCTGATTTCGTTGCGCTTTCGGCGGTCGGTGTGACGTTAAATGGGCGCTCTGGGGCAGGGGATTGCCAGAAAATATAGGCCGCCAACGCAAGCAGTATGGCCAGTGCTGTGACAATAGATGCGATGATAATCCGGCGATTTGGCGCTTGTTCATTCATAGATGCTGATTAGCCGCGACATAGGCATACTGCCAGCATTTTAGCGGCGGCGCTTTTTCAACTGGGCAAGCTTTGCCTCTGCCACCATGTTAATGTCTTGCGCACGGATCCAGTCAGGCGAATATTCTGGCAACCCAGCCATCGCCGTTTGGGCGTTCGGTAGTGCAAATTGCGGCGCACCTTCCATCATATACCGTTCTGCGCTTGCAAGGGCAGCACGGGCGGTATCGCCTTTCTGCGCATAGACAACGCCAAGCTGGTACCAAGCAAATGGGTTGCGGTTATCCTTAGCAACCGCAGCCTTTAAAACCTGCGCTGCTTCATCAAGCTGCGTTTTATCTTCGGTCGCGATCAACGCATGGCCAAAAATAGCCGCGATCAATGGCTGGTTACCGGTCAGGCTGACT
>JANPKN010000029.1:0-9310 GCA_031426075.1 Sphingomonadaceae bacterium | reverse complement strand
CTTGATATTCGGGAAGAACATCATGCTCATCATCTACCAAGAGAATATATGACTGTAGTTTCCGAGCAGCAAGGACATCAATTTCGGAAGCTAATATCATCAAGGACCTGTATGTCGGTTTCACGAATGTGTGTTCGCCTAGCCGCTTTTATATCGCTTTACACTACAAACCTTTGCAAAGAAGAATTGTGCTGGAAGGAATTTCCATTGAATGGTCAGGGAAAACCCACAAATGGCGATATCAATCTGGAATAAAACATAAAAAAAGGTGCCTCGCTTGGTCGCGAGACACCCTTTTGTGTAACCTGAGACGGTTGTTTAAACTGCCATATTCCGCGCACGCGACGAGGAATGTCCGCCATGTCGATACAGGATATCTTGTGCCTGCGACGGATCGATGTTGGAAGAGTTCACCGTAACCAATACGCCGCCATCTTTCATCCGGCTGCCATAATACGACGCATCGTCGTCGCTGACACCGTGGTTTTTTAAAGCTTCGTTAAATGTACCAGCGGCAGCACCTGCAACCGCTCCAATGGCCATCGCTTCAGGCACTACCGTCGCCGCAATTGCGCCGATGGCAGCCAATGGGCCTACACCGGGAATTGCCAAGGCGGCAACGCCAAGTCCAGCCCCCAAAGCACCGCCGCCCAAGATACCGCGCAGGTAACTGGTATGTTCTTCGTCGGTTATTTCACCGCTGCCTTCGCGTGTGGTCATTGTTCCCTTTGACTGCGCAATGATCGATAGGTCGCTATCGCTCACGCCAATCTGGCGCAGTGCAGCAACAGCTTGCTGAGCCTCCTGCTGCTCGTCAAATATTGCCGAGACGACACTGCTTTGGTTCATACCCGTTTGCTGATGCATTTGGCCGCTGCCACTCTGCGCGCCCATACCGCTTTGTTCACCGGTCATACCATTCGATCCATTTTCAAAAGGACCGCGATCCGCATTATCGCCACCAAAAAGGGGTTTGTTGTTATCAGTCATATTCGATCTCCTAAACAAGCAAAATCCAAGGGATCCGGCCACCTGAAGAGGTCGCCGGGTGTGTCATTGCAATGTAAAGACAACACACTCTGTGCTGTTAGGTTCCGGCCCGCACCGATGGTCAATCTGCCTTGATCCGGTGACCCGAATGGAAAATGCGGTGATAGGTTGTGTGCTGATTTCACCGCAACTTTGGGTATTCTCAGCCGAATGTCGCTCCTACCAAATTATCGGATAAGATTAGATGGATTGGTAGACACCGAATTGGCCTGCACCCCAGAACGGAAGAAGTAACGATTAGGCGGATGGGCTATCGCCTGCGTTCGGCGATACACCGTTCTACATCGCTGAGATCGTAAGGTTTGCTTAGGACGCCGACCGATTTGACCGCGATGTGTTGCGCAAGCTCACCTTCTGCGGGGTGACCGGATGATATGACAACGCCCGAATGCCCGCCTGCGACAAGGTCAATGACCCAATCTTCTGCATTTCCATCTGGCAGGCTGATATCGGTTATCACAATATCGAATATGTCGGCGGAAAAGTTCGCTTTCGCATCTGCCAAATTGCCAGCCTCCGTGACGTCAGCACCAACTTCATACAGCATTTCTGCCAAGTTCATCCGAATGAGAATTTCATCCTCAACAATCAGAACACGCAAGTCGCCTGTTTTGCGCGCATCTGTATCGGGTTGCGATTGGACTTCGGGTTGCGTTTGGACTTCAGGCTGTGTCGCGGGTTCCGCCTTGCGCATTTTTGCCCTTACGCGTCCGATTTTCTGAAACAACTGGTCATTGGTGTAGGGTTTGGAGAGCAATTCTACCCCCTCATCCAACTTGCCAGAATGAACAATGGCATTCTCTGTATACCCGGACGTAAACAGGACGCCGATATCGGGCAAAATTTCTTGTGCGCGCCGCGCCAGTTCGGGGCTGCGTAACGTGCCGGGCATGACAACGTCGGTGAACAGCAGATCGACGTTCGCGCCGCTTTCAATGATCGTCAGGGCCTGCTCCGCATTGACCGCTTCTAAAACAGTAAAGCCGAATTCGCGCAAAGTTTCTACAGCCGTCGAGCGGACAATCGCGTCATCTTCTACCACCAAGATGGTTTCGGCAGAGGCTGTTTGATATGGAAATATGCTCAAAGGCTCTTCGATATCGATGTCTTCAGCGGTGCGAGTGCGCGGCAAATACATGCGGACAGTCGTTCCGACACCAACTTCGCTGTAAATATTGATATGCCCGCCAGATTGCTTAACCAGACCGTACACCATGCTGAGGCCAAGGCCAGTTCCGCTCCCTGGTTCTTTCGTCGTGAAAAACGGATTAAACGCCTTTGCCATCACTTCAGGGGACATCCCCGAACCAGTATCGGTGACCGCAAGCATCACATACTGACCCGGCGTTAGGTCGGCATGCGCCGACGCGTAACGTTCATCCAATATCGCATTACCAGCCTCAATAGTTAGCTTACCATGCCCGTTCATCGCATCACGTGCATTGATTGCCAAGTTTAGCACAGCGTTCTCAAGCTGCGCAGCATCGATCATGCAATTCCATACGCCTTCATCGGCAATGGTCTCCACCTCGACGGTTTCGCCAAGAGACCGGGTAAGCATTTCGCTCATACCCTTTAGCATACGACCCACATTACTGGATTTGGGCTGTAAGGGCTGCTGACGGCCAAAGGACAGCAAATGCGACGCGAGCTTTGCGCCACGCGCCACGCCGCCCATAGCATTTTCCAACCGCTGCCGCGCGCGTGGATTGTCTCCGATATCGCGAGCCAACAGCTCCAGACTGCTGCCAATCACCTGAAGCAGATTATTAAAATCATGGGCGATACCACCGGTCAGCTGACCAATTGCTTCCATCTTCTGCGATTGCAGCAATTGTTCTTCCGCCCGTTTGCGTTCTTCAATGGCTTCTGCAACTTTGACCTGAAGTGAATCGTTGAAGCGGTGCATCGCGTCACGGGCAGCCAATTCATTGCTGATGTCACGCACCTCAACGATTGTGCCGATGGCAACGCCGTTATCGTTACGAATGGGTGAAGCGGTGAAACCAACGGGATAGAAATGGCCATCCTTGTGAACGAAGGTTTCTTCACCCACCGTCTGATTTTCTTCGGGTAACGCCCGGTCTATCGCGCATTCGTGCAAGGGGAAATGCCGACCATCGGGGTAGCTGTGGTGGATGACATCGTGCAGCGGGCGACCCTGCGTCTCTTCAAAGGTGAACCCGGTCAATTTCTCCGCCGCGCTGTTCATGAACACACACTGCTGTGAATCGTCCATCACGAACACCGCCATCATGGTATTATGCAATATCGCATTTAGCCGTCCGGAAACATCCCGGAGTTCCCGTTCAATCTTGTTACGATTTGTTACGTCCTGGATTGCCGCAAAAAACACCGGCGGCGCATCTTGCGTGCGGATCAGCTGCAGCTGAACGGCGACATCGTAATCCGTTCCGTCCTTGCGGCGATGGACAGTGTTGAAATTCAGTACGTGCAGGTTTCCTGACACCAGCGGCTGAATCAACTCCATGAATTCCGGTTCGCTAATCTCGGGCTTCAAATCCCAAGGCGTCAAATCGCGAAGTTCAGCCATTGAAAATTGCAGGTTTTCACGCGCACCCCGGTTTACCAGAGTGAAACGGCAATCGTCGACGGAAAAAATATAAACTTCGCTCGCCGAATCTTCAACGATTTGCCCAAGCCGTTCATTGGACATAAGAGATGTGTGTTTGGCCATCAATTCCATCGCTGCATCCTAGTCAATAATAGCAGATTAAAATGGGACGCTTACAAAACAAATAATCGCCTAACCTTTTGATGGCTAGCAAATACCGAGATTTGAAGCAATTGTATTGGTTGGCTTACTTCAGCTTTCTGAATTAATAATGCAAAGCTTTGCGTTACTTATTCAATGGCGACCGACTGCTTAGAATGTATCTGACGACCGTGAAGCAAAAACCGCCTTTAGCCCCGGCGAGGCATCATCGCCTCCCAATATGTCCAGCGCCGCGCGAACATCGAGCCAGTAATGGCTAACGCTATCCAGCGCAGGCGAGCGCTTGGCTCCAAGATACTTCACCAGGTTTTGCGCAGCGCGATTTTCAGCAAGCATCTGCATTTCGAGAACAGGCAAATCTTCTTCAAGGCAATCCAGAAGCACGGCCGCAATCAACATGCGTGCAAGACCCAGACCGTGATATTCATCCAACACGGCAATGGCCAGTTCGCCATGCCATGGCAGTTCTTCAGAACGGATCGCATGCGCGGCCGCTATCGGAGGGTTCTCGTCCCCATCAAGCAGAATTGCCCCCCAACCAATATGGTCATGGCCATCCACTGCGCTGAGGCGTTTGACAATCGAATCAGGCGGCGCGCGAAAGGCGGAGAAAAAACGCAGATAACGGGAACGATCCGACATTTCGGCAATGCCCGCGCGAATATTTGACTCGTCGCTTGGCCTGATGGTGCGCAAACACACAGGTCTTCCGTCGGACAAGACCGTCTCGATCTCGCAAAGCAAATTTGGGGCGCGCTCTTTATTCTGGGCCATAAGTGAAACGTATAACGCAAAAGTGCCCGCAAAGTGGCGGCTGGTTTCCAACGGTAGTGTCATTGCGGCCGGATCCGCGTGGGGTGCGTTCTAGGCTCGGCTTAAACGCCCTGCCCATTTGCATCCGCATTGTCGTAGCGCATCTCAAGATAACGGCCACGCACGGCAAGCTTATCGAGCTCCCCGCGAGAAATCTGGCCAGTCATGGTTTCAATTTCGCGGTCAATCGTCTTCAGCCCGTCAACAAGCTGCTGTGCTGGTGTCTTACCGGCATGCTCTTTGTTTTTAAGGCTATCGGGAATTTTTTTATAGCCGTTGATGAGTTCCGGCAGATGCTCACCAACGAGCTTGCGCACTTCGCGCGCTGCCGGGTCGTTTTCATCCAGCGTCTGTAACTGCGGTGCCAGTTGATCCAGCCGCAACCCGATGTCCTGCATCAATGTTACCGCTGGCGCTGGCAAAGCGGGACGCTGCGCCTCCAGCCAGATTTCGGTTTTGCCCGCTAGGGTTGCAAGGTCCGTTACGCGCAGGCTTTCCGTCGTCGGCATCGGCATTTCGGGATAGCGCATCAGCACATAAGCCGCAGCCGCGCCAACGATACCCGTAATCATCACACCCCAAAAGCCGATGCCGTCAATGACAGCGCCGACAATCCCGGCACCAATGAGCACCACACCAACTGCGACCACAGCCTTGCTCAGCTTGCCCCAGAAATGCGCACGACGAAGTGCCTGCGACTTGGTGCCAATTGGCATCATCCGAACATTACGCAACGAACGCGCGGCTGCGTTGAGGGTTTCGTTTGAGTTGGATGCGGGGCTGTTCATATCATCAGTTCGTTCGTGCCGTTAAGTTTAGTCTCTCGCGGGAACGACGCGGTATGTGCCATGCGTCTTACCCTTCCAACGCTGCAAGTAAACCACTGTCCTGCGTCGCCTTGACGGCTTGGGCCTGACCTTCGGCACGCGCGATATACCCTTTGGACTTTTCCACCTCTTTCTCGAGCGCTTCGGACGTTTGCTTCATGCTGTCGAGCGCCTTCAGCTTGAACGTGTCGATGGCATCCATGGTATCGTAAATATTCTGGAACGCGCGGCTTAAAGTTTCCAGCGGAATAGTAGCGCCCGCCGCCTGTTCATGAATCCGCGCGGTATTGTCACGCAGCAACTTCCCAGTGCTATCAATGATATTGGCTGTTGTGGTGTTGAGCGACGTGATTTGGTCCAACACCAGCTTTTGATTTGTCATCGCCTGTGCGACGGTCACAGCCGTACGTAAAGCGCCCACGGTAGTTGTAGAAGCACGGTCGACGCCTTTAACCAACTCCACATTGTTCTTCTTAACAAGATCAAGCGCGAGATAGCCTTGAACCGTCACTGCCATTTGCGTCAGCAAATCCTGAGTCCGCTGGCGCACGTAAAATAACGCGCTTTCCTTGATGGCGCGCGACTTGGCTGGGTCGGACAATTCCAATTCGGCAGATTTTTCCTCAAGCTTTGCATCAAGCTGTTTGGACATGACGATCATCTGTTCCAGCTTGCCCATGGCAACCCACAGATTCTGACGCTCTACATCGATGGCAGCATTGTCCATCAGCAGCTCATCCTTGCCATTGCCGAGCCGCCCTAGAATCGAGCTAATGTGCGTCTGCGAACTTTGATAACTGTCAAAATAGTTGCGTAATTTGCTACCAAAGGGAATGATGCCGAACAACTTCTGCTTCGTCATCAGATTGCCCTTTTTGGACGGGTCGAGATCTTCAACGACACGGCGCAATTCGGCAAGGTCCGCGCCAACACCAGATTCGGCGTCCATACGACGGATAGGTTTATCGAGGAACCGGTTCGACTGCGCCGACGCTTCCATGATTTCCTTGCGGCCCATGTTGGTTAGCTGGTCGACGCGTTTGCCAAATTCGGGGCTGTTCACGTCCTGCGCGATCAGATCAGCGACATAGGCCTCTACCCGCTGTGCAAGCTTGCTTTGCTGCTCATCGGTCACTGGAACCAGCCCCATCGCCTGTTGCGGGGTAACTGTCGGCACAGGGTCCGGCGGCGTAAGCTTAAGCTCTTGCACGGTCTGGGTTACGGTTTCAGTCGACATCGCCAAAAATCCCTCTGTCCTTATATGCTACAACAGATGGAACGAGTGCCCGACCATTTCAAGCACTTCCGTCCCCAGCTGTATTATTTTTCTAATACAGCTTCACTTTCATCTTTCAAAGCAGCTTCGACAAGCGGGGATAATCCTTCGACCACCCGCGACACCCCTTTGGCGTTGGGATGGATATTGTCCGGCAACATCAACCCCGCATCCGTGACCACACCATCGAGAAAAAATGGATACAGCGGCGCGCCATATTTCTTGGCAAGTTCCGGAAATATACCATTGAAAAAATTGCTATAATCCCGACCCAAGTTAGGCGCAGCCAGCATACCTGTCAACACAACAGGAATGTCTCGACGTTTCAATTCGTCCATCATCGCGGTCATGTTCGCTTTGGTTTCTTCCGGTTTGATCCCGCGCAACATGTCGTTGCCGCCCAGGCCAAGCACCACCAGATCAGGTTTCCGATCAAGATTGTCGAGCACAAAGGAAAGACGTGTTTTGCCGGCACCTGTCGTGTCACCCGACACGCCTGCGTTATGGACACGCGCGTTAATGCCCTGTGCGTGCAAAGCAGCCTGCAGTTGCGGGGCAAGCCCTTCGCCAGGGGCAAGACGGTATCCGGCGTAGAGGCTGTCGCCAAATGCGACAACCAGTCGGTCATACTCCACGACCTTAGCCGTTTCCTGAACTTTGGCCTTATTTTCTGCTACAGGGTTAGACCCGCATCCCGACAACCCTTGGATTGCGACACATAACGCCCCATATAGCCAAAAACTTCTCATAAGGATTTTTCCTTGCACGCTCCGGTCACTCACAAAGCGGATATGGCAATCCGCGCAGCAAATGTCACCCTTAGCCTTGGCAGTAACGACGCATCTGTATCGATTTTGCGCGGCGTTGATCTTGAGGTGCCCTATGATAGCAGCGTCGCCTTGCTTGGTCCGTCCGGGTCGGGCAAATCGTCGCTGATGGCGGTTCTGGCTGGTTTGGAACAAGCCAGCGGCGGGACTGTCCTTGTCGATGGCCTTGATTTCACCAAGTTGGATGAAGACGAACTCGCCCGTGCGCGGCGTGGGCGGATCGGTATTGTGTTACAGGCGTTTCACTTGCTGCCCACCATGACCGCGCTTGAGAATGTCGCGATACCGTTGGAGCTTGCTGGTCTGGAAGACCCGTTTGGCCGCGCACAGAGCGAACTTGAAGCTGTAGGCCTTGGCCATCGTCTGACGCATTATCCATCGCAATTATCAGGCGGCGAACAACAACGCGTTGCCATCGCCCGGGCGATGGCCGCTGGACCAAAGATCATTTTTGCTGATGAACCGACGGGCAATCTGGATGGGTCAACTGGCACGTCGATCGTCGACCTATTATTCGACCGCCGCGCCGCATTGGGCGCGACTTTATTGATCATCACCCACGACCCAGAACTCGCCCGCAAATGCGACCGCGTGATATCCATGCAAGACGGCCATGTCGTGGAGAGCGTGGCTTGAGCCTCCCGCTCGCCGCCATTTGGCGCATAGCGCGCCGTGATTTGTCCGCACGCATCCGCGGGCTACGTTTGCTCGCAATTTGCCTGTTCTTGGGCGTGGCGACGCTTGCCGCGATTGGCAGCCTGACCGCTGGAATAGCCGATGAACTGTCACGGCGTGGCCAGACCATTCTTGGCGGTGACGTAGAAATCGGCATTGCGCAGCGCGAGGCAACGCAATCCGAAATGGCGGCAATGCGCAAAGCCGGCGCGGTTTCCGAAACCATTCGGTTGCGCGCGATGGCCATTGGACCTGAAGCTAACAGTGACAGCCTACTTGCCGAGTTGAAGGCCATCGACACTATCTATCCGCATTATGGAGCGCTAACCTTGCGCAACGGCGGCACTGTCACGGCGCCCGCCATGGGCGAAATCTATATCGGGCCAACCTTGTCCGAACGTCTCGACATCAAACCCGGCGGCACCGTTCGCTTTGGTGAGGCGCGGTTCAAGGTCGCGGGCATCATTGATGGAGAACCCGACCGCTTGGGCGAAGGCTTCACCCTTGGCCCAGTTGCCATCATCAACATGGCTTCCTTGCCTGATACCGGCCTGATCCAGCCGGGCAGCATGTATGAAGCGAAATATCGCATTAAGTTGACGCCCACGGAAGATGCTGCCGCTGTCGCGAAGGCGCTTGAGGCGCAGTTCCCGTCTGCGGGTTGGGATATCACTGATCGCTCCAACGGCGCGCCCGGGACAAGGCGTTTCATCGAACGCATGGGCCAGTTCCTAACTCTGGTCGGCCTTGCCGCCTTGGTGATTGCTGGCATTGGCGTTGGCAATGGCGTCAGCAGTTATCTCGCGAGCAAGCGCGCCAGCATTGCGACGTTGAAGGTCACCGGCGCGGATAGCGGGACAATATTCCGGATATACATGTTACAAATCCTCACCGTGGCGGCAGGCGCAATTATCGCTGGCCTCGCGGTGGGCAGCATCATGCCGATGGTCATTGGCTGGGTGGCTGGCGACATATTGCCCGTCGCACCGGGATTTAACCTGCATCCTTTGCCGTTGCTTGTCAGCGCTATCTACGGCCTGTTAATTGCCGTTGCCTTTGCCCTGCCCCCTTTGGCCCGCGCGCGCACTGTGCCGGCCGCTGGCCT
>JANPKN010000028.1:0-1723 GCA_031426075.1 Sphingomonadaceae bacterium | reverse complement strand
CTCGCCGCGCATGACTGTTTGATGAATATCGCAACTGGCGGCGCGGACCGCTTCGACGGTGCTGACAACGACCAGCGCATCGTCAAAATGCGCGGGGCGGCGATATTTGATTTGCATTTCGGTGACGGCATAAGCGCCTTGGCCCTCGGCATGCACTGTCCGTTGGTCAATACCGACGCAAGCGAGCATGTCCGAACGCGCGCGCTCCATGAAATGCAGGTAGCGCGCATGATAGACGACGCCGGAAAAGTCGGTGTCTTCAAAGTAAACGCGCACCGCAAAATAGTGCCGCGTGCCGTCGAAGTGGCCTTTATAGGGGGATGGGACGGTCATCGATGAATTGCTTAACCATTGTGAAGTCCGGCGGGAAGGCTTTTTAGTCGGCATTCGCTCCATTGGTCGCCCGAAGGACTCCGCACATCGTCATGTGTCAAACAATCCGTCCTGCGACCCGGCTGGTGGGTTAAGGCCAAGATGCTTCCATCCCGGCGCATTGAGGCAGCGACCACGCGCCGTACGCGCGATGAGGCCCAATTGAAGCAAATAAGGCTCAACCACATCCTCGATGGTGTCGCGCGGTTCCGACAGGCCGGCGGCAAGCGCCTCAACGCCCACTGGCCCGCCGCGATAAATGTCGGCGATCATGTATAAATAACGCCGGTCCATTGCATCGAGACCAAGCGCGTCAACCTCAAGCCGATTGAGCGCATTGTCAGCAATTTTGGCGGTGACAACTGGTTCGCCGGCCACATTGGCAAAATCGCGCACACGGCGTAGCAACCGCCCGGCAATGCGCGGCGTCCCGCGTGCCCGTTTTGCAATCTCGTTTGCGCCATCGGGGGCAATACCAAGGTCCAGCAATCGCGCCGCGCGGGTGACAACAAGCTCTAGCTCAGAATGGGTGTAGAAATTCAACCGGACGGGAATACCAAAACGGTCGCGCAATGGCGTAGTCAACAACCCCTGCCGCGTGGTGGCACCGACCAGCGTAAACGCCGGCAGATCAATCCGCACCGAACGCGCCGACGGACCTTCGCCGATCATGATATCCAGCGCGCGGTCCTCCATCGCAGGATAGAGGATTTCTTCTACCACTGGGCTTAGCCGGTGGATTTCGTCAATGAACAGGACGTCGCCATCCTCCAGATTGGTGAGCAAAGCGGCAAGATCGCCCGATTTGGCGATGACTGGGCCGGAGGTAGCCCGAAAACCGACGCCCATTTCCTTGGCAACAATCTGCGCCAAAGTCGTCTTGCCAAGCCCCGGCGGACCGAAGAACAATACATGGTCCAACGGCTGCCCGCGACCCTTCGCAGCCTCAATAAATACCCGCAAGTTGTCCCGCGCTGCAGCTTGTCCGATGAACTCGGCCAGCGTTTTGGGACGCAAAGCCGCGTCGATATCCTCTGGCCGTTTGTCGGGGGCGGTGATGCGGTCGTCCTCAGTCATAATGTTCGATATCGCTGCCCTGGATGGACACCCAAGGGTGCTTGCGTCCTTCCCATACCGAGTAAATCGGGGCGGGAAAGTCCTTGTCCGCGAACGCGCCCACTGGAATGGCAAAAAGTTCGTTATGCGGACGGGCGTGATACCAGAGCGTGGATGCGCAAATTGGGCAGAAATGGAAGCTGGCCGAATTGCCGCTGTCGCCAATATGTTCGTAGACGTGGTGTTTGCCGCTAATGGTCACCGCATCCGCCGGAAACCGCGCTTGCGCTGCACA
>JANPKN010000027.1:0-46614 GCA_031426075.1 Sphingomonadaceae bacterium | reverse complement strand
TATTTTACCGAAACGGGTGAAAACCTGCCCGACGCTTAAAGCGGAGAGACATATGCCCAAGGCGCAATTGCTATTGGTTGAAGACGACAGTGCGCTTGCCGAGCTGGTCCGCTGGCATTTCGAGCGTGAGGAGTTCGACGTTCAACACACCGGCGACGGTGAAGAAGCGCTTTTAATGGCGAAGGAGCGCACGCCTGACCTCGTGCTGCTCGATTGGATGTTGGAGAATTTGTCGGGCATCGAAGTGTGCCGACAGCTTCGCAAGTCCGATAACACAGCTAACGTGCCGATCATAATGCTGACCGCACGTGGCGAAGAGGATGACCGTATCCGCGGCCTTGAAATCGGCGCCGATGATTATGTGACGAAGCCGTTCTCACCACGCGAACTTGTCGCCCGGGCCAAGGCTGTTTTGCGCCGCGTGCGCCCAGCCCTTGCTGGTGAAGCCTTGCGGTTTGGCGATGTCGAAATGGACACCGTTGCGCATAAGGTAAAGCGCGGCGGGAAGCAGGTGCCTTTGGGCCCGACCGAATATCGCTTGCTGAAGCATTTCCTCGAATATCCAGGCCATGTGTTTTCGCGCGAGCGTTTGCTTGATAGCGTATGGGGCCATGATAGCGACATCGAGATTCGCACTGTTGACGTCCACATCCGCCGTCTGCGCAAGGCCTTGAACGAAGGCTTTGACAGCGACATCATCCGGACCGTGCGTTCAGCCGGCTATTCGCTGGACCAGGACGCGGTCTAGGTCACTGCCTAAAACGAAACCTGGCCGCGCACGCCAAGCACATCGACGCTGTACCTACGATCTCCAGCAATGGCGATCGCCGCGTCTGTATATTTCAGCTTCGCATATTGGCCCATCAGACGAAAGTTTTCTGCTGGCGTCCAGATGAGTGACGCAAGATAGCCATTTTGTTTGCCGCCGGTGACCGCGCCGCTGTTGAGATCCAAATAATCATAGCGCAGGTTCAATTGAACTGCGCCAAGCCCGCCGCTGCCAACCGATTTTCGGGGCTTGATGGCGCCGAAATATCCACCCTTTAATGGGCGGCTGTCTTTAGTCAGGAACATACCGACCTCGGCATACGCTCCGAAAAACGTCGGGTCATTAAGGCTGTCGCGCTGTGCCTTTAACCAATGCGTTTCGGCGACAATGTGGAAACGACCACGGACGGCAGCGGCCTCCAACCCAAAGCGCTGCTCCTTTTCAACCGCCAACGCCGGCGTCCCGATGTAGCGCGTATCCGTGATGCGCAGCGCGGGGCGGCTGCGATAGCGCGTCGTTGCAAGTCCAACATCGTTCAAGTCACGCCAATGATAAGACGCAGCGAGGTGCAGCTTCGTGCCCGCCATTTGTGGCGACCAATACGTGCGGAAATCAACGGAAGTGCTGTTGGTAGCAACGTCGTTGAGCAAAATCAGCGGATCCGTGTAAATACCGCCAAACACCGCCCAATCAGATTTGGTAAAGTGTCCCGAAATACCGGTGCGTCTGGTGTAGCCGAAAGCGCTGACAAAGGCGGCGCGTTCCAGAAAGCTGATGTTGAGGTTGCTGTTCTCTTCATCAAGTGGAAGCTGGGCTTTTTGTTGCCCCACTATAATCTTAAAGCGCTTGTCGCTCCACTGCACGTAAGCGTCGGTCAACTCGATGGGGTCAGTGGTCAACTCCGTTTCAAGCCGCGCCGCAAAGCCATTCGGCATAGCCAAATCGACCCCTACCCGCGCACGCCGGATATCCTGTAAATTACCAGTTCCAGCCAGGCCATTCGGTCCGTCTATGTTGGCCACGTCATACTGCACGCGCCAACGCGGTTTCAGCTGCCACTCTGAAGCCGCCGCCTTGGCCTCTTTAGGGACGGAAGCTTTGACCTCTCCCTGAACAGCGTCGGGGACTGACTGGGCAGTGTCCACGGGCTGGGGCGCCGACTGTGCAGCAGCAGGCGCGGCTACCGCAACACATGCCAAACTCACGATTGCAGCTGTAACAACATGGGAATTCATCCGGATTTCCTTGGAAGGATCATCAATTAGTGACGCCTAGAAAGCAATTTGGTGACTTAACCATGACATATAAATTTCTTTTTTGTGACAACCAATACTAGTCGGCTTTACGCTTGCGTCAAGCAAGCGGTCATGCCAAGGCTTGGCACAATTCGGCGACCCGGCTCGCTTTTGATTATGGAGATACGTTATGACCATCAGTTTTAAAGATAAAGTCGCAATTGTGACGGGTGCAGGCGGCGGTTTGGGTAAGGCCTATGCACTTGAACTTGCAAAGCGCGGGGCAAAAGTGGTGGTGAATGATCTTGGCGGCGCGCGCGATGGCACGGGCACATCCGATGCAGCCGCGCAGGTCGTCGAGCAAATCAAATCCGCTGGCGGCGAAGCAATGGCCAATGGCGGCAGCGTCACCGAATTTGAACAAATGGTTGAAATGGTCGCAAAGGCGAAAGAGGCCTTTGGTGGCGTTCACATCCTGATCAACAATGCTGGCATCTTGCGCGACAAGAGCTTTGCCAAGATGGACATGCCAGATTTTGATCTGGTACTTCAGGTCCATGTCATGGGTTCGGCCAATTGCACCAAGGCTGTGTGGGACACGATGCGTGATCAAACCTATGGCCGCATCTTGATGACCACATCTTCGACTGGTCTCTACGGAAACTTCGGACAAGCTAATTATGGCGCAGCAAAGCTTGGCCTTGCCGGCTTTACGAAGACGCTGCATCTTGAAGGTGCGAAGTACAATGTCCGCGTCAATTCGCTTGCGCCAGTCGCTGGCACGCGGATGACCGAAGACATTTTCCCAGAAGGCCTGTTTGAACAATTCACGCCTGAAAACGTCGTTCCAGCCGCGCTTTATCTGGTCAGCGAAGATGCGCCGACCAATATGATCATCGGCGCTGGCGGCGGCGGCTATCACGCCGCCTATGTCACCATGACCCCGGGCGTCGCGTTGCGCCCCGACGACCGCAATGTCGAAGGCTTTGCCGCGGCATGGGACAAGATTATCGACCGCACAGGTGAAACCGTTCCGCAATCGGGCGGCGAGCAATCCATCGCTGTGATGAAGGCGCTTCAAGCCCTCGGTTAAGCTATCCAAAAAGCCAATCGAAAGAGCCCGGTCATTGGCCGGGCTTTTTTATGCGTCGACCAGCTTCATCAACTTGCGTTCGACAGGTGCCAGCACTGGCCCAAGATCGTGACCTCGCTTGAGTATTGCGCCGCCCTCGCCCACCAGGGCCCACATGCCCTGGCGTTTACGCAAGGCAGGGCGTTTTTCAATGCGATATTCGGGCCGCTCCGTTGCACGCCGGAACATGCTGAACACGGCAGCATCGCGGCCCAAGTCAATGGCATAATCGCGCCAGTTTCCCGCCGCGACCATCCGGCCATACAAATTCAGGATCTGAGTCAGCTCATTCTTTTCAAAACCAACCTGATTGTGGCGGCTGATCCCCGGAAAGGGCGTGATGACCGCGCTCAACTGACCTTGCGTCCCTTGGCCGGGTTTGGCTTTGCGGGTGCCACGTTGGAGGTGGCATCACGCTCTGCCATCAACTCGGCGACTTTCTTGCGCAAAGATTCAATCTCGCACTGCATGATCTCAAGGCTTTGCGTCGCAGGGTCAAAAATTTCACGGCATGGCGTGCCGTACGGCATAAAGTCACGCGCGTAGGTTTCAGCCTTTACCAAGGTCGAGCGTGCTTTCTGGCCGACCATGGTCGCGCCGGCCGGGACGTCGTCTGTCACAACCGCAGCAGCCCCGATGCGGGCACGTTCGCCAATGGTGATTGGGCCTAGTATCTGCGCGCCTGACCCAATGATGGCATTGTCCAATATGGACGGATGTCGTTTGCCGCCAATGCCCGTCGTCGGATTTGTGCCGCCAAGCGTGACGTTCTGGTACATGGTGACATTATCACCGATTTCCGCTGTTTCCCCGATGACGCTAAAACCATGGTCGAGGAAAAAATTACTGCCAATTTTCGCGCCGGGGTGAATATCGATTCCCGTTACGAACCGTGCAAAATGGTTTACGAACCGGGCAAGGAAGAACATGTGGCCCAAAAAAAGCCAATGTGCCACGCGGTGATAGCCCACTGCCCACACGCCGGGATATAACAGCACCTCCCACCGTGAACGCGGTGCCGGGTCTCGTTCTTTGATCGAGTCGAGATAATCGATGAGATTAGAAATGAACATAAATGACCCTGCCATCCTTTGCGGGACCGATTGCTGATTTGCAAGTTAAGCATTTCGCGGGGGCTTTTCCAGCGATGGATGTGGTTTTAAGACAAATATGTGTGGAAACATTGGTAAAAGCGATTATAGGCCTCGTATTAATCAATAGGATCGATTTATGAGCACGTACCTGCCAACGTTGAAGCAGCTTCAATATCTGGTCGCGCTGCAAGAGCATGGCCATTTTGGCAAGGCTGCAGAGTCCTGCTTTGTCACGCAATCAACGCTGTCCGCAGGTATTCGCGAATTGGAATCGTTGCTTGGTCTGATGCTGGTTGAACGCACACGCCGCGTTGTCCGCTTCACGCCGCTTGGCAACAAGATCGTGGCAAAGGCGCACCGCATCTTGCGCGAAGCAGAGGAACTTGCCGAAATGGCCCGCTCGGCGGGCAAGCCGCTGGCCGATGATCTGCGCATGAGCGTAATTCCCACCATCGCACCGTTTCTCTTACCCAAATTACTGCCAGCGCTCCGCAAGCAATATCCCGACCTCAAATTATACTTACGCGAAGAAGCCAGCGCCGCCGCGATTGAGGCGTTGCATCATGGTCAAGTCGACTGCGTACTATTGGCGCTTCCCTTTGCCGCTGGCGATATCGAGAAAGCGACTTTGTTCGAGGACCGTTTATATGTTGCTTTCCCCAAGGACGACCCGCGCGATCCGCCAGAGAGCATTAAGCCCGAGCTGATCGACGAAAGCAGGTTGCTTTTGCTGGTCGATGGCCATTGCCTGAAGGACCATGCTCTCGCCGCCTGTAACCGCCCGGAAATGCGTGCTTTTGCGACGATGCTTGGAACTTCGCTGCATACATTGGTGCAAATGGTCGACAATGGCCTTGGCCTCACCATCATCCCTGAAATGGCGGTGAATGCGGGATTGCTGAACGGCACCGATGTTCAGGCTCGGCCATTGAACGCTGAACATGCGTCGAGAGAGATCGCTTTGGTATGGCGGACAAACAGCCCGCGCCGCGAGGAATTTGAGTTGCTGGCGGACTCGCTTCGGGGACTTCACTTAGGCTAAGCTTACGCCCAGCGGTTGGAACGCGCGTCGTCGCTCGCTTTGGCTTCGACCCATTTGGCGGTGCCATCTGCATAATGCTCCCGCTTCCAAAATGGCGCATCGGTCTTCAGCCGGTCGATGAGAAACGCAGTCGCTTCAAGTGCTTCCGCCCTGTGCAGCGAAGCAGCCCCTACAACGACCACAGGAGCCCCAACAGGCACGATACCAATGCGATGGGTGACTATGGCGCCCAGCAGCGACCAACGCTCTGTAGCGGCTTCTATAAGGCTGGAAAGGCACGCCTCGGTCATGCCAGGATAATGTTCCAGTTCTATCGCGGCCACGCCACCATCGTCGCGCACAATGCCCGTAAAACTGGACAGCGCGCCACCGCCCAGACCTGCAAGCGGAGCCAACTCCATCGCAGGTTGAATCGGCGCTGCGCTGATCCGCACCTGCTTCATCCTCCGGTTACCGGAGGGAATATCGCAAGCTCTTGCGCGTTACCCAGAACGGCATCAACCGAGACCATATTCTGGTCCAGAGCGAAACGCAGTCGCGACTGTTGCGTCAAGACACTGGCGTGTTCTTCGGACTGCCCGGCCAGCCAAGCCACCAGATCGCCGACAGTGCGCATATCTTCAGGAACATCCCGTTGTTCGGATGACAGGCCAACGCCCTCGCGCACGCTGGCGAAATATAACAGTTTCACGGGGTCAATCCATGTGCTTGATGCCGACGCGCAGATAATCCCAGCCGGTAATCATCGTCAGCACGGCTGCGATCCACAACAACACCAAAGCCGCTTGCTTCAGCAAAATCCAGTCAGGCAAAGATCCAGCCAAAATGATTCCGCCAAGCGACACCAACTGAAACGTCGTTTTCCATTTGGCTAGCTTTGATACAGGCACCGAGATCTGAAGGCCCGCTAAGAATTCACGAAGGCCCGATACGATCATTTCGCGCAACAAGATGATCAAGGCGGCGATGACATGCCAGCCTTCGACATCGCGCGTGAACACAAGCATCAAAATGACGGCAGCAATCATGATTTTGTCAGCAATTGGGTCGAGGAATACGCCAAGTTTCGAAACCGTCCCCTGCGCCCGCGCAAGATAGCCGTCAAAATAATCGGTTATCCCCATCAGGCAGTACAGCACGAATGCGAAGGCATAATCGAGCGGCTTCGGCTGCACACCCATCGGATTACTGCCGGGCCACAACAGGAAAACCAATATGGGTACGGCGAAGATACGCGACAGCGTCAAGATATTAGGCAAACTGAGCATGCTGCACCGATAGCGTGCTGCGCAGGTAAAATCACGTGACTATTTAACCGAGTATCGAAATGCGCTTTGCCATGCCCCCGACCGACAGCTAAGGCACAGCACATCGTCTGCATGGGAAACCGGTAAATTTTATGGCTACGACAATGTCTTTGATGAATAAGCGCAGGTTTCTGCCACTGTTTGTCACCCAGTTTCTCAACGCCTTTAACGACAATTTCTACAAAATGGCGATGGTGATTTTGGTCACCTACGACATTTATTCGGACCCAACGCGCGAAGCGAATTTTAACGCGATTGCGGGCGCGCTATTCATCTTGCCATTTTTCCTGTTTTCCGCGCTGGCGGGGCAATTGGCGGACACGATTGAAAAAACCAAGGTCATCCGCATGGTCAAAACGGCCGAGATTTTCATCATGCTGTTTGGTGCCGCCGGAATCTATCTGCAGAATATTCCGTTGATGCTCGCCGCCTTGTTCGCGATGGGCGTGCATTCCACATTCTTCGGGCCGATCAAATACGCGATCCTGCCGCAGCATCTGGAAAAAGATGAAGTGCTTGGTGGCACGGGCCTTGTGGAGGCAGGCACTTACCTCGCCATTTTAGGTGGCACGATTGCCGGCGGGATCATTCCCGGTGAGATTGCTGGCATCTGCATCATCATCGTCGCCATCATCGGCCGCGTAACGGCGCAATCTGTTCCAGATGCTCCACCCGAAAGTGACGCACCGACCGCTAAAATGGATTGGAACATCTTCCGCAGTAGCTGGCGCCTTGTCCGCGACACCATGCATATCCCGCATCTGTTCATGGCAATTATGGCGATCAGCTTTTTCTGGGGCATTGGCGCAGTATTGGGATCCATCTTCCCGCCCATGGTTAAAAACGCGATTGGCGGCGACAACACCGTAGCCACCTTGTTCACGGCATTTTTCTCCATCGGCATCGCCATCGGCTCAATCGCCATCAACCGCCTGCTCAAAGGAACAGTTTCGGCAAAATATGCCCCGGCTTCCGTGATTGTGATGGGGCTATTCGTCCTCGACCTGTGGTGGACCGTTAGCCATTGGGGCCCGGTCGGACCTGAGTTGATGAACTGGTACAGTTTCTTGATGCTTGGCAAGGGCGAGCGGATGATCGTCGACCTTCTTGGCATAGCCATTGCCGGCGGAATGTTCGTTGTTCCGCTCTATGCGTTTTTGACCACCACAGTTGCAAAGTCACAGACTGCGCGCACCATTGCCGCCAACAATATCGTCAATTCCGGCGCAATGGTCATCGGCGCAATTGTCTACGGACTTCTCGTCAGTGCAGGCGTAAGCATCGCAGACACATTATTCATGATAGCTGCAGCATGCCTTGTGTCGGCCTGGATCGCCTGGCGACTGCACAAGGCATGCGACATAGCGACGCTTCAACTCACGCAATAAAGCTGGTGATCGCCACAAAAAAGGCACTGAAGCTGAGCATGAACAAATGTGTGTCTTCCTTGCGCCACCACGATTTAGGTCGAGACGCGGTTTGCACCAGGCTGACAGTGGGTGGCGGGAGCATACGACGCAGTGGATGGCGCGCTGCTTCGTTATAGGTGACCAATCGTCTTTTTATCATCATTGGATGTTAACGTTTTGTTAGGGATATTAGCCATCCGAAATTGACCCAAAAATGCGTTTACACCCGACTGTCCCGATTTGTGACAGTCATTAACTTCATTTTAACCATATTTGCGCGGACGGGTTGGCGACGGCATGCTGCGTCTGTTAAGCGTTTAGGCAGCAATCAGGAGATGGCGGGCGATGGAAAGATCTGCGCAAATTAACAGCACTGGCGGACCCGAGGTGATTCAGTGGACGGACGTGCAACTTCCCGAACCTGGCCCAGGCGAGGTGCGGATGCGTAATCTGGCCGTCGGGCTCAATTTTATTGACACCTATCATCGCAGCGGACTTTACCCGATGGCCACGCCCAGCGGCTTAGGGATGGAGGCAGCCGGAATAATCGAAGCTATCGGTGAAGGCGTTACTGACTGGCGCGTCGGCGACCGGGTTGCGACTTTTGGCCCGGCAATTGGTGCATATTCGACGGCACGCAACATCGTCGCCAATTGCTTGTTTCTGGTGCCCGACGATATTAGCGACGAAGTCGCCGCGGCCGGTTTGCTCAAGGGATGTACCACCGAATTTCTCGTCGAGCGTTGTGCCAAGGTGCAACCCCAATGGGACGTTTTGGTCCATGCGGCTGCGGGTGGTGTCGGGTTGTTGCTGGTACAGTGGCTGAAACATGTCGGCGCGCGCGTCATTGGCACCGTCAGTACGGATGAGAAAGCCGCATTGGCGCGTGCAGCGGGCGCAGACCATGTCATCCTTTACGGCAAGGAAGATGTTGCACGGCAGGTCCGTGAATTGACTGATGGCAAGGGTGTTGAGGTTTCCTTCGACGGTGTCGGGCTGGAAACTTGGGAGACATCCATCAATGCAACTGCGCGGCGCGGGCTGATCGTAAGTTACGGCAATGCAAGCGGCCCCGTTACTGGGGTCAATCTCGCATTGCTCGCACAAAAGGGTTCGCTTTACGTATCGAGGCCAACATTGTTCGACTATTACCACAACCCGGCTGAGCGGGCGGCCGGCGCGGAATATGTGTTTGACATGTTCCGGCAGGGCATCATCGAAATAAAGATTGGGCAACGTTACGCGCTCGAAGATGCTGCGCAAGCGCACCGCGAGTTGGAGGCACGCCAGACCGTTGGATCGTCGGTGCTGATACCTTAGGCGACACAGATTAATTCCGAAGGGGGCTTCATGAATATCACAGGCAAAACCGCATTGGTAACCGGCGGGACGGACGGCATCGGTCTGGAAATCGCGCGCCAGTTGTTAGCGAAAGGGGCGAGCGTCATCGTGTGCAGCCGCCGCGAAGACCTGCTGGCATCGGCTCGTCAGGAGGGCTTGGAGGCTATTCAGGCTGACCTCTCGACCGGCGCCGGCTGTGCGCAGCTTGCCGCTGAACTAGCGGACCGGCCAATTGATATGCTGATCAACAACGCCGGGATGAGCGGGAATTTCGCGCCTGGTGAGCCGCTTGACCTTGCCTTGACCGACAAAGCCATATTCCTGAATCTCAACGCGCCATTGCACCTGATCGGGCATTTCCTGCCAGGCCTGTTGCAGCGGCCAGAGGCAGTCATCGTCAATGTCACCTCCGGCCTCGCCATCGCGCCGCGCGCTGGTGGCCCGGTCTATTGCGCTACCAAGGCTGGCCTGCGTAGTTTCACGCAGTCATTGCGTCATAATCTGCGCGACACCAACGTTCATGTCATTGAGGCGCTACCGCCAGTGGTCGACACCGCAATGACCCGTGGCCGAGTCAACGGTAAGAAAATGTCTGCCAAGGAATGCGTGGCGGAAATTGTCGATGCCATTGCGACCAATGCCAAGGAAGCGAATGTCGGCATGGTGAAGCTGCTTCGGCTTGCGTATTCGATATCGCCTGCCCTCGCCCGGCGGATCATGATCAAATATTGAGGGTCAGCATTCCACGACATTGACGGCAAGCCCGCCAAGGCTGGTTTCCTTATATTTGGACCGCATATCCTCGCCGGTTTGGCGCATGGTTTCAATCACCGCATCAAGGCTGACGACATGCGCGCCGTCGCCTTGCAGCGCCAAATAGGCGGCGTTAATCGCCTTGATCGCGCCCATGGTGTTGCGTTCAATGCACGGAATTTGCACCAGCCCGCCAATCGGGTCGCAGGTGAGGCCCAGATTATGCTCCATGCCGATTTCGGCCGCGTTTTCCACTTGCGCATTGCTGCCGCCAAGTGCCGCCGCAAGCCCGGCCGCCGCCATCGAACAGGCAACGCCCACCTCGCCCTGACAACCCATTTCAGCCGCCGATATCGACGCGTTGGTTTTATACAAGAAGCCAATTGCACTGGCAGTAGTCAGTAATAACCGGCTGCCCTCCGGCGTCGGGTTGGCGGTGAAAATCTCATAATATTTCAGGACAGCCGGAATGACGCCCGCAGCACCATTGGTCGGTGCCGTCACGACCCTGCCGCCTGCAGCATTTTCCTCATTCACCGCCAGCGCCCACAGGCTCACCCATTCAAATACTGTCGATGGATCGCTACGCGGCCCGCGTTCCACCAAGCGTTCGTGGAGGCATTTGGCGCGACGCTTCACATTCAGCCCGCCGGGCAGGATGCCGTCCTTGGCGATGCCGCGCTTAATGCAATCGAGCATGGCGACGCGAACATCATCGATGAACGCGTGCGTCTCTTCCGCGCTGCGCCATGCCGACTCATTGGCCTCAACGATAGCGCCAAAAGTCAGGCCAGTGGCATCGCCCATGGCCAGCAATTCAGCGCCCGAACCGAAAGGATGCGGCAACACAAAGTTCAGCCGCGGTGCATCGGCATTTTCACGCATGATCGCGCCGCCACCTATAGAGAAATAGGTTTCGGTGTATTCCGACCCATCACCATAGGTCGCGGTGAAGCGCATCGCATTGGCATGGCCCGGCAGGAACTCGCCCTTGCGGAACAACAGATGCTGGCTTTCGACAAAGCCAATGTCCACTTTGCGCGCAAGCTTTAACCTGTCCGCATCGCGGATCGCGGCGATGATGCGCGCGATTTCCTCAGGGTCGGTGCCTTCCGGCGAATAGCCCGAAAGCCCAAGCAATATCGCGGTGTCGGTGGCATGGCCATGTCCCGTCAAGGCCAGCGAGCCAAACAGTTCGCAGGTAATCTGGCCAACATCAGGCCGGATTAACGTCCGCTCGGCAAAGTCACACGCGGCGCGCATTGGCCCCACTGTATGCGAGCTGGAAGGCCCGATACCAATGGTAAACAAATCCGTGATGCTGAACGATTGAGACATTTGACGCTACGGCATTAACAGCGCCACGCGTTTCCACAACCATTTTAGTTGCAGATGAAACCAATGTTGCGTCGAACCGAAGTCGCGAACTTCCCGTAAGGGAAACGGTCATCTACAAATGTCAGGAAATTTAAGTGGTGCCCCAGGCCCGACTCGAACGGGCACTCCTTTCGGAACAGGATTTTGAATCCAGCGCGTCTACCATTCCACCACTGGGGCACATCTTTGACGGGCGAACCCATCGAAGCGGAGGTCCCTCTAACCGAGCCTCCGCCACGATGCAAGTGCATCCTTATTTCTTTAGCTCCCCTATTTTTTCAGCTCTTTTGCGAGCGTCTTGAGCGTAGCCTTCCCATAAGGTGCCTTGAACCCGCCAATGCCTGCAACATCAACGCCAGTCTGGCGATAGACGGCGCGCATATGGCTAAAGGTCTTGAAGCCGTCAGCGCCATGATAATTGCCCATGCCCGATGGGCCGACACCGCCAAAAGGCAAGTCCTCCATCGCATTGTGGAAGATCACGTCGTTGATGGTAACGCCGCCGGAGATTGTCCGCGCCAGCACGCGTTCTTCCTCGGCCTTGTCCGATCCGAAATAATATAGGCCAAGTGGGCGGTCATGCGCGTTCACATAGTCAATTGCCTCATCCATCGATGAGTAGGTCATCACGGGCAGGATTGGGCCGAAAATTTCTTCCTGCATTACCTTCATATCGTCCGTTACGTTGCGCACGATGGTCAGCGGCATTTTGTTGCCATTAGATGTAGCAAATTCTTCATTGGCGGGATTAATCTCGATCAGTTCAGCGCCCTTTTCCCGCGCATCATCGAGATAGCCCTGGAGCCGCTCATAATTGCGGCCGTTCACAACTGATGTGTAATCGTCGTTGTGCAGCAATTTGGGATATTGCACGGTAACGCCGGCCTTTATCGCATCAATAACATCATGCTCCTGATCGCTTGGCACCATCAGATAGTCAGGCGCGAGGCAGATTTGTCCGGCGTTCATCATTTTACCAAGCGCGATGCGCTCGCCGGCCTTTTTCTTATCGGCACTTCGCCCAATTATGGTCGGCGACTTGCCGCCAAGTTCAAGCGTGACAGGCACCAAATTGTCAGCGGCTGCGCGCATGATATGTCTGCCAACGCCTGTCGCGCCAGTAAATATCATATGGTCAAAGGCAAGCTTGGAAAAGGCCATTCCAACGTCCGCGTCTCCGGTAAAAACCGCCATTTCCTCTTCTGCGAAGTATTTGGGTACAAGTTCTTCGAACAAGGCGGATACCCGCTCGGTAAATTCAGACGGTTTGATCATCGCGCGGTTACCGGCGGCAAGTATGCCAGCCATGGGCACCATCACCATGCCAACCGGGAAATTCCATGGTGCAACGACGCCGACAACGCCTTTTGGCTGATAGACCACTTCGGCCTTCGCACCGAGCAGGCCAAGTGGAAAGGTGGGCTTCCGCTTCTCGCCCTTGGCCCAGCTTTCAAAGTGTTTCCTGGCATGCTTCATCGCACTAACCGACGGCATGATGTCTGTAAGCAGCGTCTGTTCACGGCTACGATGGCCAAAATCTGCGAAAACCGCTTTTGCGAAATCTTCGGCGTGGTCGATCAGCAAAGCAATCGCACGGTCGATACGGTCGCGGCGCACCGACATCGGCTCCGGCATCGCGGCGGTGAACGCTGTACGCTGTTTCTGCAACACGGCTTGCATTTTTGCGGTCATTTTCTCTCTCCGTTTAATCAGTTGATGAATTGCTAGCGCGAAGCGTTGCACATTGAAACCATTTTGGCGTATCGACATTGCGAACATGCGAAAAGCGTGACCAGATATTGGAGAGAACATGATCGAGGCCGGTAAGAAGTGGACGCCACCTGCGGGTTGGCCCGTAATGACACGCGATCAGGTAAAGGCAGCCTTGTGCGCGCCGGGCATGCCATTCGAAATGGAAACTGCTGAAATCGAAGGCGTGCCAACGCGCGTCTGGAAAAACGCCCTGCCCAATCTCGCCGTCCTTGCCGAACATGCCAATGCGGCATTCGGCGACCGTGAATTTGTCGTTTATGAAGATGAACGCGTCACCTATGCGGGCTGGTTCCGCGCGGTGGCAACGCTCGCGCATGCGCTCCAGGCGCGCGGCATCAAGAAGGGCGACCGCGTGGCGCTTGCCATGCGCAATCTGCCAGAATGGCCAGTCGCCTTTTTCGCCGCTGCGGTCACTGGTGCGATTGTTGTGCCGTTAAACGCATGGTGGACTGGTGAAGAGCTTGCCTTTGGCATGGCCGATTCTGGCGCGGCGGTTTTGATCTGCGATGCAGAACGCTGGGACCGCATTGCGCCCCACAAAGCAGAAATGCCTGCGCTCCAGCATGTGATGGTAACACGCGCCAATGACGTTGCGATGGCCGAACCCGCAATCGCGCTTGAAAGCGTTATCGGTGGACCAAAGAACTACGCGGATTTGTCTGATGTGCCCTTGCCCGACGTTACAATTACGCCGGATGACGCCGCCACGATTTTCTACACCAGCGGCACCACCGGCAAGCCCAAGGGCGCATTAGGATCGCACCGCAATCTGCTCACCAATGGCCTTTCCAGCGCCTATTCGGGTGCAGCAACCATGCTGCGCCGTGGCGACCCTCTGCCTCAGCCAAGCATCAGAGCCGGCCTCGTTGTCATTCCGATGTTCCATGTCACCGCCTGCTCGGCATCGATGATCCCGACCATTCAAGCCGGGCACAAAATCGTGTTCATGCACAAATGGGACACCGTAAAGGCATTCGAGATAATCGAGCGCGAGAAGATCAATGCCACGGGCGGCGTGCCTTTCATCGCCTGGCAATTGATCGAGCATCCGGACCGCGAAAAATACAACCTGAGCTCTATCGACGCGATCAGCTATGGTGGCGCGCCATCTGCGCCTGAATTGGTGAGCAAGATCTACGAGATTTTCGGCGCATTCCCCGGCAATGGCTGGGGCATGACGGAGACCATGGCGACGGTTACTTCGCACGTTGCCGAAGACTATCTCAACCGCCCCGACAGCTGCGGCCCGGCCGTTGCCGTGTCCGACCTGAAAATCATGTCGGAGGATGGCATGACTGAACTGCCTGTCGGCGAAGTTGGTGAATTGTGGGCACGCGGCCCGCAAATCGTTAAAGGCTATTGGAGCCGGCCCGATGCCACCGCCGAAACCTTTGTAAATGGCTGGGTGCGCACAGGCGACCTTGCGCGCGTGGACGAAGAGGGTTTTTGCTTCATCGTTGACCGGGCAAAGGACATGATCATTCGCGGCGGCGAAAACATCTATTCGTCGGAAGTCGAAAACATCCTGTATGAACATCCGGCGGTTACTGACGCTGCTTTGGTGGGCATTCCGCACCAGACATTGGGCGAAGAACCCGCGGCCGTTGTGCATCTCGCACCCGGCATGACCGTCAGCGAGGAGGAACTTCGCGCCTATGTCAGCGAGCGATTGGCCAAGTTCAAGGTACCGGTGAAGATCATCTTCACGCAGGACACTCTGCCGCGCAATGCCAATGGCAAAATCCTCAAGCGTGATTTGAAAGCGTTGTTCTGACGGGACACCGAAACCGATTCAGATTTGTTTTTAATGCTGCACCGCACTATATGGCGATTAATTGAAATCAAAGGAATCTCCCATGAGCCAAGCCGATCCCGTCGTAATCCTGTCCTACGCCCGCACACCAATGGGCGGGATGCAGGGGGCATTGGCCGACGTTGCCGCGACTGATCTTGGCGCGACCGCAGTCAAGGCAGCAGTTGAGCGTTCGGGCGTCGATGGCGCAATGATCGAGCGCATCTATATGGGCTGCGTCCTACCCGCAGGCTTGGGTCAGGCCCCTGCCCGTCAGGCCGCTATCAAGGCGGGTCTGCCTAAGTCGGTGCAGGCCACGACCGTAAACAAGGTATGCGGTTCGGGCATGCAGACTGTCATCATGGGTAGCGAGGCATTAGCCGCTGGATCGGTCGATTATGTTATCGCTGGCGGCATGGAAAGCATGACGAACGCGCCGTATCTGCTGAAAAAACATCGCGGCGGAGCGCGCATCGGGCATGACACGGCATATGACCACATGTTCCTTGATGGTCTTGAAGACGCCTATGACGCTGGACGTGCGATGGGCACGTTCGCGCAGGATACCGCTAACGAATATCAACTGACCCGCGAAGCGCAGGACGCTTACGCGATTGAATCGCTTCGCCGCGCCCAAAGTGCGATTGCCGACGGTGCGTTTAAGAACGAAATCGTCGCGGTCACCGTTGCCACTCGCAAGGGCGATGTCATTGTCGATACCGACGAACAACCCGGCAAGGGCATGCCCGACAAAATCCCGACATTGAAGCCTGCTTTTGCCAAGGATGGCACGATTACAGCAGCGACCAGTTCATCGATTTCCGATGGAGCCGCGGCGCTTGTTCTGACCCGTCAGTCGGTTGCCGACGCCAATGGGCAGACACCGATTGCACGCATCGTCGCCCATGCCGCGCATGCACAGGAACCATCCGCGTTCACGACTGCGCCGGTCGGCGCGATCAATAAATGCCTTCAAAAAGCAGGCTGGACTATCGGCGACGTTGACCTGTTCGAAGTGAACGAGGCATTTGCCTGTGTCGCCATGTTCGCGATGCATGATCTCGGCATTCCGCATGAAAAAATCAACATCCACGGTGGCGCCACCGCGCTTGGCCATCCGATCGGTGCCTCCGGCGCGCGGATCATCACCACCTTGGTCGCTGCACTTCAACGTCACGGCAAGAAGCGTGGTCTTGCATCGCTTTGTATCGGCGGTGGCGAGGCGACTGCGCTTGCGATTGAGATCGTGTAACCGATACAATTTGCGACATTAATGTCCGGTTTCTGAACGGCTTATTCGCCGTACGTTCACCGACGAAAGTCCATCTTGGGAACGTCAACGCAATTGGTGCGTTTACGTCGAAAAGAAGGACAGAAGACCATGAAGACCAAATTTTTGATCGCAGCGGTCATCGCCAGCACATTAACCCCGATGGCGGCGCAGGCCCAAACCCGCGAATTGCAGCGCGATCGGCAGGAAATTCGCGAAGAACGCCGCGATGTGCGTGATGCCCGCCGTACGGGTGATCGCCGCGACGTGCGCGAAGAAAAACGTGATGTACGTGAAGCACGTCAGGAATATCGCGAAGATTGGCGTGAATATCGCCAGAAAAATCGTCGTGCCTTTCAAGCGACGCGGTTTAACGCACCATTCCGTTATCGCACCTTCAACAACGGTGTAAGCATTGGCGCAAGCTATTATGCCCCGCGTTATCGGGTAAGCAATTACCAGACCTATCGATTGCCGAATCCGGGCCGTTATCAAACATATGTGCGCCACTATAATGACGTGCTGTTGGTAAACACCCGCACTGGTCGCGTGATTAGAGCCTATCGCGGCTTTTACCTCTAAAGCGTTCAATCCTCCCTGAACGCTTTGGGCCGTCGGAGAGATCCGGCGGCCCTTTATTTTTGTGCGGCGCGCGCTAGTGTTGGACGCATGAATATCGTTTTTGTCTTGTTCGACAATGTCACTCAGCTTGATTTCACAGGGCCAGTGCAGTTTCTGTCTCGCTTGCCGGGCGCGCAGGTGCATGTTGTCACGAAAGATGGCAAAGCGGTTACGACCGACTGCGGTTTCTCGATCCTGCCGCGGTCCGGCTTTGCCGAGTGCCCGAAAGCCGACATATTATGTGTGCCGGGCGGCCATGGTGTGCGCGATGCGATAGCAGACCGGGTGATCGTCGATTTCATTCGCCAGCAAGCCAAGGGTGCGGAGTATATCACGAGCGTGTGTACCGGCGCGTTTATCCTTGGTGCGGCGGGGTTGCTTAACGGCAAAAAGGCAACCTGCCACTGGGCCTACACGCAGTTGCTTCCCCTTTTCGGCGCAACGCACGAGCCGGCGCGAGTCGTACGTGACGGCAATCTGATCACCGCAGGCGGCGTGACCTCAGGCATTGATTTCGCGCTTGAGCTTATTGCCGCAATTTCGGGGGAGGATGCCGCAAGGGCGATACAATTGGCACTCGAATACGATCCAGCGCCCCCCTTTAGCGGTGGTTCAATCGCCAGTGCATCGGACGAAGCAGTCTCCAATCTGCGTGCGCGCGTATACGCCAAGGCGGCCGTCGAAATGGAAAACGCTATTCAAAACATAATTTAATTCGTCAGTTAAATTCATACTGGACGCGGGCCCATCATGGGCATAGCCTCTCCTTTCGGGAGAGAAAAATCATGACAAAAAAGCTTTTGGTTGCGGCTGCATTTGTAAGTGCAGCATTCTTGTTGGGTTCCTGCCAAAAAGCGGCAGTTGAGTCCGAAGTTGCTGCAGCCTTTACCGCGATCGACGGCAATTATCTTAAAACTGGTGGCGACGGCTCCAACTGGGCGATGACTGGTTTTAATTATGATGAGCAACGGCACAGCCCACTGACATTGATTAATGACGGCAATGTGCAAGATCTGGGCATTGCATGGTTTGCAGACTTGCCCGATGCGCGCGGCCAAGAGGCGACGCCGGTTGTTGTTGATGGCAAGATGTTTGTCTCGACCGCTTGGTCCAAGGTCTTCGCCTATGACGCCAAAACCGGAAAGCCCTTGTGGAACTTCGACCCCGAGGTCGACAAGGCGCGTGGTGTCAAAGCCTGTTGCGACGTCGTCAATCGTGGAGTCGCTTTCTGGAAAGGCAGCGTTTTTGTCGGTACCATCGATGGCCGCCTTATCTCGCTGGATGCCAGCACCGGAAAACAGAATTGGAGCGCACAGACGCTTGATCTGGAATCGAACGGCACGATCACTGGCGTCCCGCGCGTTGTGAAGGACAAGGTCGTCATTGGCTTTGGCGGCGCGGAATTTGGCGCGCGTGGATATGTCACCGCTTATGATGCAGCCACTGGCAAGCAGTCATGGCGGTTCTACACCACGCCCAATCCCAAGGGCGAACCCGATAACGCCGCCAGCGACGAAATCCCGAAAACCGCAGCGACCAGCACGTGGAGCGCAAAGCCCAAAAAGGGCGATTGGCGTGAAAGCGGCGGCGGTGGGACGGTGTGGGACGCGATTGTCTATGATGCCGAACTGGATCAGCTCTACCTTGGCGTTGGCAATGGCAACCCTTGGAACCACGGCATCCGCTCCAATGGCGAAGGCGACAATCTTTTCCTCTCCTCCATCGTCGCGCTGAAGCCTGATACCGGCGAATATGTCTGGCATTATCAGGAAACCCCGGCCGAAAGCTGGGACTACACCGCTACGCAGCCGATTATCTTGGCGAATGAAACGCGCGACGGGAAAGAACGCAAAGTTCTTTACCACGCGCCAAAGAATGGCTTCTTCTTCACCATCGACCGGCTGAATGGCAAATTGCTGTCCGCCAACCCGTTTATTGACGGCATCACGTGGGCGACGGGTTATGACCTGAAGACCGGGCGTCCGATTGAGAACCCCGAAGCGCGTTATGAAAAAACCGGTAAGCTATACATGGCAAACCCGTCCGCCCTTGGCGCACATAACTGGCACCCAATGAGCTTTAACCCGGCGACGGGCTTGGTCTATATTCCCGCCATGTATATCGGCGGCGCGTACCTGCCGCCCGTTGCACCCAACGAGATGGATCGCAAAAAGCTTGGCTTTAATACAGGCGGTGCAATGGCGACCGCCGACTTGCCCGATGATACCAATTTCGTAAAAGCCGTGAAAGCCGCAACAACCGGCAAGCTCGTGGCGTTTGATCCCAAAACCGGCAAGGCAAAATGGACCGTTGACCATCCCGCATCATGGAATGGCGGGACCATGACCACGGCGGGCAATCTGGTTTTCCAAGGTACCGCAATGGGCGAGTTCCGGGCATATGCCGCTGACACAGGCAAGCAATTGTATAATCTCAACGTGCAGTCGGGCGTGCTTTCCGGCGCCTCGACTTACACCGTCGATGGTGAGCAATATGTCGCCTTCTTAACCAGCAAGGGCGGCGCGTTTCCGCTGGTTGCTGGCTATGCAGGGGCAACCAGTGCTGCTGTGCCAAACCTGCCTCGCTTGATCGTGCTTAAGCTCGGCGGCAAAATCGTCCTTCCCGCCTTGCCGGAGACAGAGGCATATGTGTGGGCACCGACTAAGCAGTTCGGCACGCCAGCTGATATCGCAGCGGGCGGGTCAAACTACCAACGCTATTGCCTCGTTTGCCACGGCCCAGGTGCAGTTGGGAACGGCGTATTGCCTGACCTGCGCAAATCGGGGACCATAGCCGATGCCGCTTTATGGAAATCCGTTGTTATTGACGGCATCTTGAAAAGCAACGGCATGGTTAGCTTTGGCAGTGTTCTTACGCCGAAGGAAGCCGAGCAAATGCGAGCGTATGTCGTTAGCCGAGCGCATTACGCCAAGGCAAATGACGCAGCCTTAGGGGGTGGTGATAAAAAAGCAGCGAGGTAGAAACTGCTGCCCATGAATCTGGCATCTGCCTAAATTTTAGGCAGTAATCTTCATGGCAATCGCCTGAAAATCCAGTGTTTGTGTGCTGCACTATCTGGCACGATACTTGATAAGGATGACGCATCATCCGCGCGCGCGGAGCCTCCGCTCACGCGACATAATGGGGAAAGCCATGAAAAAGATCGAAGCGATCATCAAGCCGTTCAAACTGGATGAAGTGAAAGAGGCGCTGCACGAAGTTGGCGTATCGGGTATCACTGTCACGGAAGCCAAGGGCTTTGGTCGGCAAAAGGGCCATACCGAATTGTATCGCGGCGCCGAATATGTTGTCGATTTCCTGCCCAAGGTAAAGCTTGAGGTTGTGGTCGAAGATGGCCTTGCTGACCGCGTGGTCGAAGCAATTGCCGCCGCCGCACAAACCGGCCGTATCGGCGATGGCAAGATTTTCGTGATCCCCGTTGAGACCGCGCTGCGCATCCGCACCGGCGAACGCGATAACGATGCCGTCTAAAAAATCCAAATCATCTAAAAAAGACAAGCAAAAGAAGGAACGCTATATGGGCACGTCAGCCAAAGATATTATCAAACGTATCAAGGACGAAGAGATCGAGTGGGTGGATGTCCGTTTCACCGATCCCAAGGGCAAATGGCAACATCTGACCATGTGCGCTGGCGTCATTGGCGAAGATGAGTTGGAAGACGGCCTGATGTTCGACGGTTCTTCAATCGAAGGCTGGAAGGCAATCAACGAATCCGACATGATCCTGAAGCCGGATCTTGAGGCTGTTTATATTGATCCATTCTCGGCAACGCCGATGATGATCATTTTCTGCGACATCGTCGAACCCTCGACCGGCGAGCTGTATAGCCGCGATCCGCGTTCGACAGCCAAGCGCGCCGAAGCCTATCTCAAAACCACCGGCATTGGTGACACTGTCTATGTTGGTCCAGAAGCCGAATTCTTCATGTTTGACGACGTGCGCTTCGAAAACAGCTACAACACGTCATATTACAAGATCGACGATATCGAACTGCCCACCAACAGCGGCACGAAATATGAAAGCGGCAATATGGGTCACCGCCCACGTGCCAAGGGCGGTTACTTCCCGGTTGCGCCAGTCGACAGTGCAATGGATATCCGCGGCGAGATGGTTTCGACCATGTTGGAAATGGGCCTACCTTGCGACAAGCATCACCATGAAGTTGCCGCGGCCCAGCATGAACTTGGCCTGACCTTCGGCACCTTGACGCAGACGGCTGACCGGATGCAGATTTACAAATATGTCGTGCATCAGGTCGCCCATGCATATGGCAAGACCGCAACGTTTATGCCCAAGCCAATCAAGGAAGATAATGGCTCAGGCATGCATACCCATTTGTCGATCTGGGAAGGAAAGACCCCGCTTTTTGCAGGCGACGGCTATGCCGGACTTTCGGATATGTGCCTGTATTTCATCGGCGGCATCATCAAGCATGCCAAGGCGATCAACGCGTTCTCCAACCCGACGACCAACAGCTACAAGCGTCTGGTTCCCGGCTATGAAGCACCCGTTTTGCTCGCCTATTCGGCACGCAACCGTTCGGCATCATGCCGCATCCCTTATGGCGCTGGCGCCAAGGCGAAGCGGGTGGAAGTCCGCTTCCCCGACGCAATGGCCAACCCGTATTTGTGCTATGCCGCCTTGTTCATGGCTGGCCTCGACGGCATTCAGAACAAGATTCATCCAGGCGAAGCCATGGACAAGAATCTATATGACCTGCCACCAGCAGAACTCGCACAAGTTCCAACAGTTGCTGGCTCGCTGCGCGAAGCGCTCGATTCACTGGCCGCCGACCACGACTTCCTTTTGAAGGGCGACGTGTTCTCAAAGGACCAGATTGAAAGCTATATCGAACTCAAGATGGAAGACGTCGCCCGTTGGGAAATGACGCCAAGCCCAGTCGAGTTTGACATGTACTATAGCTACTGATCCTAACGCATCGGATCAGTGCTAAAGGCCCGGCGGTTGGGGGACTGCCGGGCCTTATTTTTTGGCTTTAGTAGTTACGCGCCTGACGATCACTCTGTTGAAAGCGAGTAGTCAGCCGATCAAGACGTCGCTCAATCATTTGCTCTTCACGCTGCGTGAAACGACCGTCGCGGTTAAACTGACGGTTTTGCGCTTCAATCGCGGTCAGTTCGCGACGGGCATATTGTGCACTCGCACGGTCCATCTGCTGCGATTGCACCGAATTGCGGATGTATTCGCGCATCCAGCTGATCCGGGTCGAGATATCGGTTGGCATCTGGTTCAAGTCATACTGACCAGTACCCGGGCGATATTGGTTGTTCGGGCGGTTATCGTTGTTCTGATAGCTGCTCTCACGCGTTGAGACCCAGCGGCCACGAGCGTCGTAATAGCCATAAGCCCTTCCAGCAACCCACCGGCCGTTGGTGTCATAATAGCCGGGCTGCTCTACTGCGTTCCAATTGGCGCTGTTTTCATTGGCATAGCCAGTATCGCCTGCGATCCAGCGACCACGTGCGTCGTATCGACCGCGTGTCGGGCCGGCGACCCAACGTCCGTTGGTGTCGTAATAGCCAGTCGCAGTACCGCCGACCCAACGATTGTTGCGGTCATAATAACCTACCGATGAGGCCGGAACCCAATGTCCGTCACGGTCGATGTAGCCCGAACTGTTGCTATCGCTATTTGCGCTAACCCAACGACCATTGTCATAATAGCCATTTGGCTGGCCTTCAACCCAGGCACCGTTGCGGTCATAATAGCCGCGCGCTTCGTTGGCACTGACGCCTGTAGCATGCCAGCGGCCCTGCTCATCGTAAAAGCCATAAGCGGTGCGGCAATCACCACGATCAGATTTCGACACCTGATTGCCGATAACTGCTCCGACGATGGCGCCAATGATGGAACCTTCGGTCTTGTCACCACGTCCAGCGATGACGTTACCTAGCACGCCGCCTGCGCCGGCGCCCACGGCTGTCCCGATGATCCGGCCATTGCCATCGCGACGGCAACCATCATCCTGCGCCATGGCGACTGAAGGGGTCAAAATGGCAAGCGCCACGCCTGTTAGAAATATGCGACTTTTCATAAGATTCTCTTTTCACGTAATTGTTTCGTGAAAGCGTAATCGTTTCCAAGCTTCTATGTTCCATTTCGATGCGTGACGGCGCGGGTCATGAACCGTCGGGGGCGGGGTTTTACAAACCCGCTTCGACAGCTATCCGGATGGCGTCAGCGGTGGTGGCTGCTCCCAGACGGTCCATTAACAACGCCCGGTGCATTTTGACCGTCTGTTCACTAAGGCCAAGCCTAAACGCGATTTGCTTGTTCAAATGACCAAGTGCCATTTCGGCCAGCACTTCGCGTTGTCTGCGCGACAATGTTTTGACCGCGATGGCAGCAGCAATTCGCCTATTTTCATGCGTTTTCGGCGCAGTAGGCTCGAGTTCAACCTGAGACCCGAGGAAAAACTCAAGCTCGCCCTCTTCATCAAACATCGGCGCGACCAAGACAGCATTGCGAAAGGGCGTACCATCACGTTTGTAATTCAGGATTTCAACGAGCACCGGCGCGTGCCGTTCAACACCGCTGCGGATGGCCTGAGTCAGCCATGGCTCAGTCGCTGGACCAGCCAGAAATTTGCAGTTCCGCCCGATAATCTCATGCTCGGCATAGCCGGTCAGTTCAATAAACGCCTTGTTGCAGGCGATGATCGGATTGTCCGACTGGCGCGGATCGCTAATCACCGACGCTATCGGGCTATTTGCGATCAGGGCATCCAATCGCTCGGTAATGCGGTCGATAACGACCAATACTATTGCCTCCAAAATGCGGACCAACACTGAAGCGCTGGGATAATGTTATCCTGCAGGACACGACCCTGCGGCAATATCGGCAAAACATGGTATAAAGGTTAGGTTGTTGCCCTTAGCCCATCGTCTATTTGAACGCTACCCGTCATCCGCAACGGGGTCGCTAAGGGGAAGAATATGGAAGACCTATCATTTGGCCAATATTCATTGGTCTACAACGCATTTTCATTCACATTTGCCACTATGGCAGCAACCACGTTGTTTTTGTGGCTCGGCCGTTCGCAAGTGGGCCATGCCTATAAGACGGCATTGACAATCTCCGGCTTGGTCTGTGCCATCGCCGCCTATCACTATTTCCGCATTTTCCAGAGCTGGGAAGGTGCATATTCCGTAGACGGCGGCGTAGTAGCTGCCAGCGGCTATGCATTTAACGACGCGTATCGCTATGTCGATTGGTTGTTGACCGTGCCATTGTTGTTGATCGAACTCATCCTCGTCATGCGTTTGAGCCAGGACGAAACCGTATCGAAGTCGTTCAAGCTCGGCGGCGCAGCGGCGCTGATGATCATCCTGGGCTACCCAGGTGAAATCGCAACCGACATCCCAACTCGCGTATTGTGGGGCACATTGTCGTCAATCCCGTTTGTCTACATCATGTGGCAACTGTTCGCCGGCCTCGGTGCATCGATCAACAGCCAGCCAGAAAATGTACGCGAGCTGGTGAAGAAGGCGCGTTTGCTAACCTTCGCATCATGGGGTTTCTACCCAATTGTATACATGATCCCGTACACAAGCCTGAGCGGTTCTAACATCACCGTAGGCGTACAGGTCGGCTACACCATTGCTGACTTGATCGCAAAGGCAGGCGTCGGCGTCCTGATCTACATGATCGCAGTACGCAAGTCACAAGCCGAATACGGCGAAAAGGCACTTGGCTAAGAAATGGACGCGGTCTGCTCCGGCGGCCCGCACCCCACTATGACCACCGTCCTATTCCCGAAGTTCGCAGGCGCAACGTTCCCGAAACCGTTGCGCCTGTGGGCTCTTCCAGCCGCCACTATGCTGCTTATCGTCGCCCAAAGCCTGCTGGGGGGCATGAGCAGCATTGAGGCCAATATGCTCGCCGCAGTTGCTATCGTACTTGCAGGCGTCCCCCACGGCACACTCGATGTCGAAATCGCAGCTGCCCATTTCGGGCAAAAGGGGTTGGCGGGTAAGGCAAAGATCGTTGCGGGTTACCTCGGCTGTGCAGTGTCCATGGTGTGTCTGTGGCTCATCATTCCCGAACTCGCGCTTATTGCCTTCCTTCTCATTTCTATCGTCCATTTCAGCCGCGATTGGCGCAGCGGCGTAGATCCGTTTTTGGCGTTGATGGTTGGGTGGGCTTTGGTCGCATTGCCTGCGCTTGCCAATCCGAATGACGTAGCCTTGATATTTGCAGCGCTGACCGGCAGCGATAATGGGGCGGTGATTGCCGCCTTGCTTGGCGCGGCGTCAGTGCCTGCGGCATTGGGCAGTCTGGTGTTTGCCTACTGGGCTTTCGTCCATCATGACAAGCAAAGCGCGTTTGAAGTGCTAGCCTGCGTTGTTGCAGCCTTATTCCTGCCGCCGCTCGTGGCATTTGCCGTGTTCTTTTGTGGGCTGCATTCGCCGCGGCATATGGCCGACGCGTTGCGGGAAACCGGCGGTCTCTCGTCTGCGAAGAAAACGGCTATAATTGCCGCAGTGTTCGCGCTGTCATTGGGCTTGGGCGTATTGATGTATTTGTATCAAGGCGACGTTCCTGCCGACATGGGCATCATCCGGACAGCCTTTATCTTGATATCTACACTGACGGTTCCCCATTTCATTTTGGAACACCTCTTGGCTGACAAGCAGCCCGCATAAGACAGTGTTCAACCCGCTTGCCTCGCCCGGCAAAGCAATGCACATCGTAACGGTCTTAATCGGGAGTATGCTATGAAATTCCGCGCCCTCATGCTGTGCAGCTGCGTTGCCCTCGTCGCCCTTGCGCCCGCGGCCCATGCCAAATTATCGGCTCCGGAAACAAGAATGGTCGCTACTGTGGATGCCGAGTATGAACGGTCAGTCGACTTGCTTGAAAAATTGGTAAACCAGAATTCGGGAACGATGAACTTTTCCGGCGTGAAGTCGGTGGCCGAGATGATGCGGGCCGAACTGGAACCATTGGGTTTCAAGGTCGAATGGCTCGACATGGCCAAGGCTGGACGGTCCGGCCATCTTGTGGCGACGAAGGCTGGCAAAAAAGATGCCAAGAAGCTTTTGCTGATTGCGCATCTTGACACCGTGTTTGAGTTGGATAGCCCGTTCCAGAGCTTTATGCGCAACGGAAATGAGGCCGTTGGTCCGGGCGCCGGTGATGACAAGGGCGGGATGGTGGTCATCGTGTCCGCGCTTCGCGCGATGCAGGCGGCAGGCACGCTGAAGGACGCTGCTATTGAAATCCACATGACGGGTGACGAAGAAGATGCAGGCGACCCAATTGACATAACGCGCGCGCCGCTGATTGCTGCGGGCAAGGCAGCCGATGTCGCGCTTGATTTCGAAGGGCTTTCCATTGAAAACGGCAAGGATATGGGCGTCATTTCACGCCGGTCGTCAAACAGTTGGAAGTTGGAAGTCACCGGCGTCACTGGACATAGTTCGCTGATATTTGATTCCACTTATGGCGATGGCGCAGTTTTTGAACTCACGCGCATATTGCACCGGTTCCGGACTGAGTTGCCCGAGCAAAATCTGACGTTCAACGTCGGTCTTGTCGCGGCTGGACAAGAAGTTACCTTTGATCCCGATGGCGTCAGAGTCAGCGCAAAGGGCAAAACGAATATTATTCCAGGCATTGCATTGGCGCGTGGTGATTTCCGCACATTGTCGGAAGAACAAAGCGCACGCGTCCGGGAAAAGATGCTTGGGATCGTCGCTGCATCGGCACCGAAGACCAAGGCCTCGATCAGCTTCGACCCTGGCAGCTATCCCGCCATGGCACCGACCGATGGGAACCAGGCTCTGCTTGCTGACCTCAACGCGGTCAACCGCGACCTCGGCCTTGCCGAACAGTCGGCACTTGATCCGTTGAAACGCGGCGCGGGAGATATCAGCTTCGTCGCCAATGACGTCGATGGCCTCGTTGGATTGGGCGTCTACAGCAAGGGGGATCACGCACCCGGCGAGACGGTGGATCTTGATAGCATCAAGCGTCAGGCAAAGCGCGCAGCTATCCTTATGACCCGTTTGTCGCGCGGGAACTGAACGCTCTCGGATTCCCCAGACAGGATGCCCTTTTGAGTCACCGGGCGTCTGGGGTCCGTAACAAATTCCTTGGCGGACAATAAAAAAAGGCGGCGCATCGCTGCACCGCCTTTTTTTTGATATCGATTTATTTCGGTGTCGTAAGACTACCGACCCTCACGCGCGGCCTTGCCGAATACGCGATATTGTTCGTTGCCGACAAAACCGAATTTCGTAATGCCACTGCGCTTCACTGAAACCAGTGCCTTGTCGACCGTGTCATATGGCGCGGTCGGCGCTGGTTGGAACTGAAGCTCAGGTTCCGGGTTCATTGACGTCGTCCGGACCAGATACTGCTCCATCTGTTGCAATGTAACCGGCGTGCCGTTCCACTGGATTGTGCTATCCGGCAGAATGACGATCTTGTTGATAACAGGATCAATTGGCACTTCCGGCGGAGGTGCATTAGGGTCATTGACCGGAAGGTCGATGTTTACGGCGTGCGAAACCGGGGGGATGGTGATCATCAGCATGATGAGGAGAACAAGCATGACGTCGATCAACGGCGTCGTGTTCATTTCCATCATCGGCTGGCCATCATCGTTACCGCCACTCATTGCCATGATGATTGCTCCTTAAATTGCTTACTGGACATTCGCGGCTTCGAATGGCGACGAAATGAAGCCAACGCGCGCGAAACCAGCCATTTGCATGGTGTAAATTGCACCACCGATGCAACGATAGGGCGTGTTAATATCACCACGGATATGCGCTTCCGGCAACATTTCGGGTAAAATCTGACCAGCAGCAGCAGCTTCTTCGCCGCCTAACTTGTCGAATTCAGCCTTCAGATGCTTTGCAGCACGATCCACCAACTCGGTCGAATCTACAGGTGTTACGTTCCAATAGATGCGGCACTCGCCATTCGGGTTTGCACCTTCATAAGCGGGGTCACCCGGGTCACGGCCAGCGACATCAGTCGTCGTCACCGACAACAGAACGTTTTCACGCTTTGCTTTGGTAGGTTCAAACTTGATGATCGGAATGTCCATTTTCACCGTTTGAATGGCGACCGGAATTGCGATGAGGAAAACGATGAGGAGCACCAGCATGACGTCGACGAGCGGCGTCGTGTTGATGTCAGACATTGGCGTATCATTGCCGCCGCCTCCTGAACTGATTGCCATTGGCCAATCCTCTCTAACTAAATTGGGTCAAAAATCGAGCACCAGCGGTTGCTGGCGGATGGGCTGCGCGCGAACGCAGCCCTCACCCAATCTTACTTCTTAATTGGCGCAGCTGGTGCTGGCTTGCCGGGTGCTGCCATTGCAGTGACGGCAGGCTTAACGCGGCCACCCGAAGAGATGTAACCAAGCACATCGTTCGAGAAAGTAGCCAAGCTACGCGCGATTGTCTTGTTACGGGCCTGAAGCCAGTTGTACGCAAGCACGGCAGGAACAGCAACAAACAGACCAATTGCGGTCATGATCAGTGCTTCACCAACTGGACCGGCAATCTTGCCGATGTCAGCCTGGCCGGCGATACCGATTTTGATCAATGCCGAATAGATACCGATAACCGTACCAAGCAGACCGACGAATGGAGCAGTCGCACCAACGGTCGCAAGGAACGGCAGGCCGGTCGCAAGCTTGTTGTTGATCGAATCTTCCGAACGGGCCATCGCGCCGTGCAACCAGTCATGTGCTTCGACTGGATCAGTCAAAAGGCCATGCTGCTTTTGCGCTTCGATGCCATCGTCGACGACTTGACGATATGCACTGTTCTTGTCGAGCTTTGCAGCGCCTTCTTCGAGTGTCGCGGCACGCCAAAATTGTGCGCGGACTTGCTTATACTGGTTCATCACCTTCTGCTGTTCGAACAATTTGGTGAACATGATGTAGAATGAGAAAACCGACATGATGACCATGACGCTGAAAATTGCCCAAGAAATTGGACCACCTTCGTTCAGCGCAGGGATAAGACCGAATTGTGCGGCAACATCTGGGTTTGCGGCACCAGCCGCAGTCAGAAACAAAATCGACATTTTAACTACCTCTCAAAAAATATTACTATCTAGCACAAAAACCCGGCGCGAAGGCTCCCCCTTTGCCGGGCCATAAAATTATTTCGGTATCTGCCACCGTACGCGGTTTGAATACGAACCCTGAACCTTTTCGCCGTTACGAACGGCAGGATCAAAGCGCGCACGACGCTTCACGTTGGTGCATGTAGCGGCGTCAAGATCATCATGACCGCTCGACTGCGTAATGCTGCAGTCGATGACGCGACCATCGGTACCAATGGTAACGCGGAATCCGGTGGTGCCTTCACGCTCCTGCTGCAACGCGCGCGACGGATAGTCGTTCGTGTTGGCCCAGTTGCCAGGGTTGCCCCGTGGCTTTGCTTCAGCGGTTGGACCTGCTGGTGGCGGAGGAGGCGGTGGCGCTGCAGGAGCAGGCGGGGCTGCCGTCGGAACCACCGTTATCGACGGTGGAGGCGTCGAGACGGTTGTAATCTGTGGCGGCGGTGTCACCGTCTTCACGAGCGGCGGAGGTGAAACCACCGGTGGCTCGATCTGCTTTTCTGGCTCGGGTGGTGGCTCTTCTTCTTCTGGTGGTTCTTCTTCCTTCACGTCAACGACGGTCATTTTTTCCTTGATGGCCGTGACCGCGTCATACGCAAGCCCCGTAACCAAGGCGTAACCCAAGAAAACGTGAAGTAGGATAACAATGATGACAGAAACCAAACGGTTTGTGCTCATCCCATCTTGATCAGCATATGCCATGCGGAAACAACTCTCCTACCTTCAAAACAATACAGTACATTATGGAAGCATGCTTGAACATGCTCCTGATGTACCCCCGCGATATCGAAATCTGTCTTTTTTTTTGCTCGATTCAACGATGCATTAGCCAACCATAACAGGCCAAGCAATCCGGATTCTGCGATTCAGACGCAATTCATGGAAAGGACAGGTATATGCTACAATATGGTACAGGCCGATTTGAGGGTCATCGACAGCCAATAGAAGGAACATTTAATGCGATTTGGTAACGCTAAAATGGGTTTGTGCCTGATTTTACTAGGGCTTGGCGGTATCGCGTCCGCGCAAACCACGATGAACTTGCCCGCCTCATTTGCAATTGAAGCCGATGCAGCGAGTTATTCGGACATTGCTGATTTGATAGTAATTTCGCCTCTCATTATTGATGTGACTGTTCGAAACGTTCAAAAACTCTCCGTAGAACAGTCGGTCGGCGTGCCCGCATCGTTGGAGCGCGTTTTGGTAGATGCTGACGTCATGGCGTTGATTCGCGGTGAAGGCGGCGTCACGCCGCGCGTACGTTTCCTGCTTGATGTACCGAAAAATGCAAATGGCAAAATTCCTAAGCTGAAGAAGCAGCGCATGTTCCTGTTTGGCCGTCAGGTTCAGGGGCGCCCAGGCGAAATGCAATTATCGCGTCCCAATGCACTGGCGATGTTCAGCGTCACGAACGATACGCTGATCCGCGACATTACCAAAGAGGCCGTGCAGCTGAACGCGCCGCAACGGATCGCCAGCATAGCAAGCGCCTTTCACAGCGCCGGGACGGTATTGGGCGAAGGCGAGACGCAAATTTTCTTGAAAACAGAGACGGATGAGCCGCTATCGCTGACGGTGCTGAGCCGTCCGGGCCAGCAAAAACAATGGGCCGTCTCGACAGCGGAGGTCATTGATGCGTCGGCAACTGCGCCGCAACGCTTCACTTTGCTGTGGTATCGCCTAGCCTGCGGCCTTCCGCGCAGCCTGCCCTCCGAACGCGTTGAAGGCGCAAATAACGAAGACACCGCCCGCGCGCAGGCGGACTATAAATTTGTGATTGACGCGCTTGGCCCATGTGGACGCAAGCGATAGACTGGCGGCGTCGTTTAAGGAGCCGCGAATAATGGCGCGGCCTCTGCCAATACCAAGGTGAACCATTCGTTCGGGTCGCTATAGTCCGCAATCGGCGTCCAGGAACCTGCGCGCAGCAAAAGCCGAAGTCCGCGCAAGTCGTATTTGTGGCTATTCTCTGTATGAATGCTTTCGCCAGCCTGCATGGCGAATGCCTGGCCTGCGACGGTGAAGCGGACATCGCGCGCACAGCGCAGGTGCATTTCAATACGCGACTGCATGTCGTTCCAGCGGACATCGTGTACGAATGCGTCAACGGGAATGTCACCATCCAGCTCGCGGTTGATGCGATGAAGCAGGTTAAGGTTGAATGCCGCTGTCACGCCAGATGCATCGTCATAAGCCGGAATGAGAACCTCATCCGCCTTAATCCGGTCGAAGCCGATCAGGAGCTTTGCCCCCTCGCCCAATATGCCGCGCATATGACGCAGCAAATCGACGCTGCTGCGCGGCACAAAATTTCCAATAGTGGAACCCGGGAAAAAACCAAGCCGCTCTGAGGCGCCTAATTTTTTGGGCAATGCCACATCGCCGGTAAAGTCAGCCTCAACGGGAATGACTTCAAGCGCAGGAAAACTGGATTGCAGGATGTCAGCTGACGACCGCAGATAGTCACCGGAAATATCGATCGGCACATAAGCAGAGGGCGCAATCGCCTTCAGCAGCAAAGGCGTTTTTGTGGCGCTGCCAGCACCAAATTCGATGACCGCTGTGCCGGGGCCAATGCGCGCGGCAAGATCAGCGCTTGCCGATTGAAGCAAACTGGTTTCGGTGCGGGTGGGATAATATTCCGGCAGGCGCGTGATATCGTCGAACAGCTCCGATCCGCGCTCATCATAGAACCAACGCGCTGGGATAGCGCGGCGCGGCCCTCTAAGCCCATTTAACACATCGATGCGGAACTGCGGGTCTGCCGCGTTGTGCGTTGCGCCCTCAGACATCTTTAGCCAACCGTACACCGGTAAATTGCCAGCGTTGATGTGGGTAAAAGAAATTGCGGTAGCTGGCGCGCACATGACCGCGGGGGGTGGCACAGCTTCCCCCGCGCAAAACAAACTGTCCGCTCATGAACTTACCATTATATTCACCCACTGCGCCTTCTGCTGCACGAAACCGGGGGTACGGCCGAAAGGCGCTACCCGTCCATTGCCACACATTGCCGAACATGGCAGTTGCCTCGGATGAAATTGGCTGGACAGCGCATGGGCCATCCAACTGATTGCCTTCAAGTGGATCGCAGGTGGCGGCCATAATTTCCCATTCTGCTTCGGTAGGCAGGCGTGCCCCCGCCCAACTGGCATAGGCGTCGGCCTCGTATAGGCTGATATGCGTGACAGGCGCTCCAGGATCAACCGCGTGCAGCCCATCAAGCCCAAAGGACAGCCAATTGCCGTCAATGCTCTGCTGCCAATATAATGGCGCACAAACCCCCTCGCGCTGCACCCAAGCCCAACCATCCGACAACCAATAACGCGGTTCTGCGTAGCCGCCATCGGCCATGAATTGCAGCCATTCACCGTTGGTGACGGTCCGGTCGGCCATAGCGAAAGGTTGCACGACCACATCGTGCCGTGGCCCTTCGCAGTCGAAGGCAAAGCCGTCTCCCGCATGCCCGATGGCTTGGACGCCGGATGGACCAACGATCCATCGCATTGGCGTGGCGCGATCGACAGTAGCCCGGGCGCACGCCCAATAGGCAGGCTGCGTCGGGTTTTGAGCGAACAGATGCAATATATCAGTCAGCAACAGTTCCTGATGCTGTTGTTCATGCTGGATGCCAAGTTCAATCAGCTCAAGCGCTGCCGCGGGAAGCGCGCCCCAATGCGAAGCAATCGCACTTTCCACATGTGCGCGATAATCCAGAATTTGCGACAAGGATGGCCGTGTAAGCAGACCGCGTGCATTGCGTGCGTGGCGCTGGCCTTCAGATTCATAATAGCTGTTGAACAGAAACGCGAAGCTCGCGTCGTAAGCGCGGTAGCTCGGCACATGGTCGCGCAGGATGAAGCTTTCCAAAAACCATGTGACATGCGCCAGATGCCATTTCGCTGGTGATGCGTCGGACATCGATTGCACAGTGGCATCGGCATCAGATAATGGCGCCGCGAGGTCCGCCGTAAGTTTCCGGGCAGCGAAAAACCTGCCCTGAAGGTCGACCGTCACCGCGATGCGCCCGGCATCCACAATATATCACCACCCCGCGAGGCATTAATCAAACGACACAGCACAAACAGATAGTCCGACAGTCGGTTGATGTAGTTCAGCGCCTGAGGATTTATCGCCACATCAAGCGAAGCCGCCACCAACGCGCGTTCCGCACGGCGCGTAGTCACGCGGGCCATGTGCATGTGCGCCGCGGCAAGGCTTCCGCCGGGCAGAATAAAACTGGTGAGCGGCGCGAGCTGGCCATTGGCATGGTCAATCGCCGCTTCAAGCCATTCGACCTGTGACGCAACGATTCGCAATTCCATAGGCGAGGGTTCGAAACTTTCACCGGGCGTCGCAATATCGGCGCCAAGGTCAAACAGGTCATTTTGTATCCGGCGTAGTTCATTGACCAAGGACGAATCGCCTTCATCAGCAAATAACGCCTGAATCGCGACGCCCAAGGCGCTGTTTGTTTCGTCCACCTCGCCAATGGCGTGCAGCCGCGATGCAGTTTTCGAGACACGCGAGCCGTCCACTAGCCCTGTCGTGCCATCATCCCCGGTGCGTGTGTAAATCTTGTTGAGCTTGACCATATACGTTTTACTTATTGCGATCCGGCAACGAGCACTAATATGGCGAGCAGCGCGATCGTGATCGCCTGCCACTTTACGCGCGCAAACATCATTTTGTTTTGCACCGTCAGCGACTTCGGCAGACCCGTTTCGTCAACGTCGGCTGGACGCAAATTGGCAAAAGCATGCAAACCACGGACCAGCGCAAAGGCCACGGCACCAGCAGCGCCAATGATGAGGAGAACCAACAATATAGTCATCGGGAGAAATCCTTGTCCGGGGCCAATACCCCGTAGCGCCTATTTAGGCATCAGATAACGAAATTCCAAGCGGAAGCGTTCCGTGACGCAAATTATCAATAAGTTCGGTTCCACTTTCGCCGGCCAAACGCCGAGCGGACAGCGCTGGCGATGACTTGCTTTTCGCCAGCTTCTCACCGCTGGCATCAAGCAACAACGGGTGGTGCCAATAAACAGGCTCCGGCAAATCCAGCAGCCGCTGCAACAGCCTGTGGATGGCGGTATAAGCAAACAAATCCTTCCCCCGCACGACATGACTAACCCCCTCTGCGGCGTCGTCACATGTTGCCGCGAGATGGTAAGATGCAGGTGCGTCCTTCCGCCACAACACTACGTCGCCGAAAGCCATAGGATCGGCAAACTGTTTTCCGGCGGCCAAATCCGTCCACATCATCGGCCCCGTCACAGCTAGCGCCTTTTCCATGTCCAACCGCCAGCAGAATGGCGTATCCGCTTCAAATGGCCGCGTACGGCATGTTCCGGGATATAGCGGACCATCGGGCCCATGCGGTACAGCCTTATGCTTCAAAGATTCGGCGATATCCCTTCGCGTGCAGCCGCAACGATATAGCAAACCGGCGGAAATCAAACGCTCACGTGCCGCCTCATACCGAGCGATATGATGTGATTGAAACTGGACATCGCCATCATGCGTTAGCCCAAGCCACTGCATGTCTGTCATGATAACGTCAATATGCTCCGGGCGGCTTCGCGTACCGTCAATATCTTCGATGCGCAACTGGAAAACACCGTTAAAAACCGCAGCAAAATCATGCGCACACAATGCAGAAAAGGCATGTCCAATATGCAGCTGGCCATTGGGACTCGGCGCGAATCTTGTCACAACCCGCCTCCTGGGCTCAGTCAGGTTAGGCAGATATTGCTTTACGAAGTCGAACGGCGTCAAAAAATTATCCCCAATTATACTACATCCGGTATCTTTACCCCCTTGACGTCACAATATGTGCAAATAGGTTGGCAACTGTCAGAATGCTGTAACGCTGATACGTTTAAAGCATGTATGACAAAAGGGGAGTAGGGTTCGACTTATGTTGCATACCGGAACTTTCGAGGCTGCTGGCCGGGCAAGGCACCCGGAAAATTGCCCTGCTTTGGTGCTGAATGCCGATTATACACCGTTAAGCTATTATCCGTTGAGCCTGTGGCCATGGCAAACCGCGATTAAGGCTGTCTTCCTGGACAAGGTGGATATCGTCTCCAACTATGACCGGCATGTGCATAGTCCAAGCCTGGATATGAAAATCCCGTCTGTGATTGCGCTGCGCCAATATGTGAAGCCATCGGAATATCCTGCCTTCACGCGATTTAACCTGTTTCTGCGTGATAAATTCGAATGCCAATATTGCGGATCAGGTGACAATCTGACCTTCGACCATATCGTTCCACGTCGCTTGGGCGGCATCACCAGCTGGGAAAATGTCACCACCGCTTGCTTGCACTGTAACCTGAAAAAGGGTGGCCGCACACCCAAACAGGCGCACATGCAATTGAACATGGCCGCGATCCGGCCGACAAGCTGGCAATTGCAGGACAGAGGCCGCGCCTTCCCGCCAAACCATCTGCACGAGACATGGCATGATTGGCTGTATTGGGATATCGAGCTGGAGGGCTAAGCCCTTATTCTGTTACAGTTAATGCAGGCACCGCACGCGCCGCATCTTCGGGGGTTATTCCCGGTGGCGGGGCGGCAGCGATTCGCTCTTCACCACGCATAACCCGACCAGCGCGCTTTACCGCGTCCCGCAAGCGCGGATAAATTCCGCAGCGGCACAAATTTGTTATGGCGGCGTCAATTTCAGCATCGGTTGGGTTGCTGCTTTTCTTCAAAAGAACTGATCCCGCCATGATAACGCCCGGAATGCAGAATCCGCATTGCGGAACATTGCTGGCCACGAACGCTTGCTGCAGCGGGTGACTGCGGTCCCGGCTGAGACCTTCAATCGTTGTTACGAAGCGCCCCTCGGCCTCAGATATCGTAACAAGGCAGGATCGGATCGCCTCACCGTCGATCTCGACCATGCATGCACCGCAATCGCCACTACCACAGCCATATTTGGTTCCCGTCAGGTTAGACGCATCTCGCAACGCCCATAACAGGGGCGTTTGCGGGTCCATTTTATATTGAACCGGGCGGTCGTTGACGGTGAATTTGGTCATGCTGCCTCTACATTGTCTTGGCGATAATCAAGACCCTGAAACCAGTTCTGGGTGACGGATTGATGTCAATCACAACGCAAAGTCACCCGTCGCACCGACTTGTTTCAGCATCTTCATTCCCGCCCTTTGACGGCCATAAGATGAAATTATTCCCGCCAGCTTTTGTCGATCCGGTCGGCCTTCCGCACCATCGCGTCAAATTCGACGCGGCCTGACCCACCGGGAGGCGACGCCATGTACAAATCCCGCTGATGCACGGCAATCACCTCTGGCGAAACGGTGATCGGCTTGCCCATTTGCAGCGTCGCCATCTGATGTTCGCAAGCGCGCTGAAGCGCCCAGTACTTAATGAACGCATCGGGAAGCGTTTTTCCCATCACAACAGGACCATGGTTGCGGAGCATCAAAATCCGCTTGTCGCCCAGATGTTCAACAAGCCGAACACCCTCTTCCTCACGCACCGTAACGCCCTCAAAATCATGATAGGCCAATTGCCCCATGAAATTGCAGGCGTAGAAATTCACTGGCTGCAATCCGCCCTCAAGACTGCAGACCGCAACGGTCGCCGTGGTATGGGTGTGGATGATCGCATGCGCGTCAGGCAGTGTCCGGTGGAACAGGCTATGCTGGACAAAGCCAGCCTTATTCACATGCCACGGGTTGTCGGCGTCGATCTTGTTGCCATCGATATCGATTTTGATCAGGCTTGACGCAGTGATTTCACCAAAATGCATGCCATAAGGATTGATAAGGAACGCGCCCTCTTCGTCAGGCACCTTAACCGTGATGTGGTTGAACACGAGCTCGTCCCAACCGAACATTGAAAAGATCCGGTAACAAGCCGCAAGCTCCTGGCGCGCAGTCCATTCAGCTTCGCTATATTTGCTGTTCGATTTTAACTGTGTCGCCATGCGCTCTCTCCTGCTCATTAGTTACGTTGCATTATGAAACGAACATTGCGCGAGGGCAAGTCTTAGGGGAATACAAAAAGGCCGACGAATTACTCCGCCGGCCTCCTTGTTAATTGTGAAGCAGATTAGAAGCCGAGCTTATCAAGCCCAACCTTCACACCAGCAAAATAATAACGGCCAATGATGCTGACGGGATAATCCAGTGACGATACTGCCGGCTTTTCGTCGAACAGATTGTTAACGCCCGCATAGAACGTGAAGCGGTTGTCGACGGTCGTAAACTGAAGGCGCAAATCATGCTCCCACTTTTCCTTGAAGAAGAAGTAGCGCGGGTCTGCAATGTCGGGATTGGCCTCAAGCTGTTCTGTAGTGAAACGACGGGTTTTGCTGAAATAGCTGATTCCGTAGTTCACAGCAAAATTGTCCAGCGACCATGTAAGGTCGGCGCTGCCGATCCATTTTGGAGCAAATGCTTCACCTCGGTCGTTGTCGAGTTCGGCGCCTGGTGTCGGAGTGAATTCCAGACGATCAAGATAACCACCGTTCAACCGAACATTTACCCGGCCAGCGCTTGGGCTGATCGCAAAATTATAGTTCATGGTGAAGTCGGCACCGGCTGTGCTGAATTGTGCAACGTTTGCTGGTCCGACCAGATAGTCGCTGACATAGCCAGTTGAAGGATCGCGGCTGATATTAGCACAAAAACTGTTGTCCAACGAAGGCTGGTCAACGCAAAGATCGACCAGATCCTGCGCAGTTGCCGTGCTGATCGCATTGCTTAGCTTGATATCATACCAGTCGAAGGTCGCTGTAAAGCCGGGCAAGAAGGTTGGCCGGAATACAGCGCCAGCGGTCCACGTGCGGGCCTCTTCCTCTGCCAGCAGTGGGTTTCCTCCGCTTCGACCGGGAAGGCTGACCGTTGCAGTCGGGTCGCTTGTCGGGCTGAAGGTGCCGGGGTTGATCCCCAATGCCGTCAGCACTGCGGTACAGTTTGCCTGACGGAAACTTGTGCCTTCTGGAATATTCACAGGGTCACATGGATCATCGATAAAGGCGAACGTTCCGTTTTGCGGGGCAAAAAGTTCGGACACATTCGGCGCACGGACGGCCTCCGAATAGGTCGCGCGGAACGACAAATCACGCACCGGCGCATAAGTGCCGTCTACTTTCCAAGTGGTCGTGTTGCCGATGGTGGAATAATCCGAAAATCGGATAGCTGCGCCAAATTGCAGCAAATGCGCAAATGGCACTTCACGCAGCAACGGCACGTTCAACTCGGCGAATGCTTCTTTGACATCGAATGACCCACGCTCAGGCAATATCTGCGCGATGTCGGCCAACGCACCAGCTTGAAGCAACGGGTCGGAGACAAAGTTGCTCTTCTCCTTGCGATATTCACCGCCCAAAGCAAATCCGACTGGGCCGCCGGGAAGTTCGAAAATCTGCCCAAAATCCCCCGAAAGCGCGCCCGACAATACGTGATGGCTGACCTTGGAGAAGTTGGCGAGATCGGCGTTCACGAAACCAAGCGCGCCGGCACTTGCAACATTCTCGCCAAAGACGTTCAAGGGCACACATCCACTGCCAGCACCTGGCGTAAAGGTCGACGCGGCGTCACCAAAATTCGGGTCGTTGAAGGTGGCGTTTGGATCGAGCGATGAGCGGCAGACGATATTGCCATTGGCTACGCCAGTCTGGAACGCGCCCTGGTCAACCGCATCCAGCGCCGCAAAATAACGATCAGTGATGCGGTAATTTGTGCTCAGGAAATCGGTTTCGGTTTGACCGTAGACATACGACACTTCGTATCGCGCATTGTCGGTAATTTGGCCGTCAACACCAAGCACACCGCGCAAGGTCTGACGTTTGGCAAATTCGCCGCGGACGCCCAAGTCGAAATTGTCACGTGAAACCAACACGCCATCTGGCAAAGTGCCCGCTGGCAGGCCAAATGCACCATTGATGGCGTCCGGAACAATGGCCGAGCGGACATTGGCGGGAATGAACGGATTGTCGGCAGCCACATAAGTATAAAAGTCAAACGAGGGCTGGGCGATTGAGAACGCCTCGATCCGGGTGTATTTTCCTTCAGCAAAAATCCGCAGTGCATCGCTGAATTTATAGCTTCCGAGGAAGTTCACATTGTGCTTCTCTGTCCGACCTTGAATGTCACCTTGGTAAGCCGCAATCGGCGTGCTGCTTCCGCCCTGAACGAGACCGCCTGATTGCGGAAGGAACCGGCCAAGATCGAACGCGCCCCCAGAACCTGTAAAATCAGGCGTCAAATCGCCGTCGACATCAATGGCACCGTCCCGCGAACTGTCTGCATAACGCAGATCGTTGAGTAAAATGCGGTCAAATACATTTGGATCATCCGGGAAGTCAGCGGGATTACGCACGAGGCTGAAGGTGCTGAATGGGTCGCCGCCACGTTTGCGAGCAAAGCCTGTGACACGGTCATTCGCATCATATTCATAAGACACCGCAACGTTGCCACGATCATCGGCAAAGTTTGTACCTGCGGTAATTGAGCCATAACGGTTTGCGGCATCGCCATATTCCGAAATGCCCATTTGGCCGCGTGCGCTGATGCCTTCAAAGTCGCGCTTCAAAACGAAGTTTACCACGCCGGACACGCCGTCGGCACCATAAATGGCGGACACGCCGCCGGTAAGAATATCGATCCGGTCAATCAGGTCGCTTGGGATGGTACTGATGTCGACAGAGGCCGAACCCGAAACACCTGCAATATGGCGCCGTCCGTTTACCAGCACCAATGTGCGGTCTGTTCCAAGGTTGCGCAGGTTTAGAAGGTTGATGCCTACGGCACCAAATCCCGCATTCGAACCAGATGAGTCGCGGCTCGTTGTCGAACCGACCAGCGCGGCGCTCTGAACCAAAAGGTCAGTCAGGTTTGTACGCCCGGACTGTTCAATATTTTCAGAGCTGAATGACGTCACAGGGTTCGGCGAGTCTGCCTCCGGACGCGCAATGCGCGATCCCGTGACAACAATTGCCTCGCCTTCTTCAACAGCAGTGCCATCGGCAGACACTGTCTCGTCTGCCGGGTTTTCAGGCGTTTCTTGCGCCCATGCAATGGCTGGCATTGCAGCAACCAGCAACGCGGCGACGGAGACCGAACGGCCAAAATTACGCCGGAGCGTAGATGTTTTCTTCATGCATATTCCCCAAGAACTATAGTTATGCGACTTGATGCCGCCGCTATGTGCCGCGCCAAAGGCCCAGATTCGCGCAATGGAACTGGACCCAACGCGTCAAATCAGGCTAATTGGTAATTGTTCCTCAAATGTAAAAACATTTTACATCTGTAACATATGGGCATCGATAAACAGCAACTCAGCCTATAAAAAGCGCCATTTCCGCTTGATATTTCGGAGCGACCTAGTTAGGGGGCACATCAACACGCCGCCTGTGAACGCGGCGATTTTCGTTTTTAGCCTTTCAAAGTGGCCTTTTTAAGCCATTTTGCCGATTCGATGCGGAGTTGAGTTTTTTATGCAAATCATGGTTCGCGACAATAATGTTGATCAGGCCCTACGCGCGCTGAAGAAGAAGCTGCAGCGTGAGGGCGTGTATCGCGAAATGAAGCTGCGTCGTCATTTTGAAAAGCCATCGGAAAAGCGTGCCCGTGAAAAGGCCGCTGCTGTCCGTCGCGCTCGCAAGATGGAGCGTAAGCAGCAGGAACGTGACGGCGCGAAATAGGCGTCTGCACACTGCAACAAGGAAGGCGCCTTTAACCGGCGCTTTTTTTGTGTCTGGAATCCGCGCCGCTTTCTGCTAGTTAGCGCGCAACTTAGCCAACAGGAATTTTCTATGTCCGTCACTGCCGTTCCGATTCAGCCAATCAAAAAAGGTTCGCTCACCAAATATTGGGCCGCGATTGCCTTGGTTCTCGCTGCTGGCGGTGGCCTCGCTTATTGAGGCACGAGCGACGTGCGGCAGGAATTTGGCGATGTCACGACAACGCCCTCGGGCCTGCGCTACAAGATTATCGAAGCCGGCGAAGGCCCAAAGCCCACCGACAATGATGTAGTGCTCGTAAGCTACAAGGGCATGTTGAAAGACGGCACCATCTTTGACCAAAATCCGCAGGCTGGCTTTCCTGTGACCGGCGTTGTCCCCGGCTTTTCCGAAGGCCTGAAGATCATGCAGCGTGGCGGCAAATATCGCCTCTGGATTCCTGCCGAGCTTGGCTATGGTCCAGAAGACCAACGCAACCCGCAAACAGGCGACGTTGCCATTCCCGGCGGAAGCGAACTCACCTTCGATGTTGAATTGCTTGAGTTCAAATCACGCGCCGAAATCGAAGCGATGCAAAAACAAATGCAGGAAATGCAGCAGCAGCAAGGCGCTGGTGGGCCCGGTGGTGGACAAGCAGGTGGTGCACCGCAAGGCCTGCCGCCCGAAATTCAGGCGCAAATAGACGCCCAGATGCGCGGCCAGTAATTGCCGGGGGCTTATGCCCCCTGCAACAACCCCTCATCCTTGATGCGCCTCTGCCAATAGGCAGGGGCCAACTGGTGGACATTATTACCATCGCTGTCGACCGCAACGGTTACTGGGAAATCCTGCACTTCAAATTCGTAGATGGCTTCCATGCCCAGATCTTCGAACCCGACAATTTTGCTGCCTTTGATCGCGCGCGAGACGAGGTAGGCGGCGCCGCCAACGGCCATAAGATATGCGCTCTTGTGCTTGGCGATGGCTTGCGTCGCTGCTGGACCACGCTCGGCTTTGCCAACGCACGCGATGAGACCCTGCTCCAGCATCATATCCATGAATTTGTCCATACGCGTGGCTGTGGTTGGTCCTGCGGGCCCGACGATCTCCTCACCAACGGGATCGACTGGTCCGACATAATAGATCATCCGGCCCTTGAAGCTGACGGGCAATTCTTCACCCTTGGCCAGCATATCGGCGATGCGCTTGTGCGCTGCGTCACGCCCGGTCAGCATTTTGCCATTCAACAGTAAACGGTCGCCCTGTTTCCAGTCGGCAACAACGTCGGGCGTCAAGGTATCAAGGTCCACGCGAATCGCCGCAGCATCCGGTTGCCAATCAACTTTGGGCCATTCATCCAACTTGGGAGCCTCGAGAAAGGCAGGGCCAGCGCCATCAAGCGTAAAATGCGCGTGGCGTGTGGCGGCGCAGTTGGGGATCATCGCTACTGGCTTACCCGCAGCATGGCATGGTGCGTCCATGATCTTCACATCCAAGATAGTCGACAGCCCGCCAAGCCCTTGCGCGCCAATGCCCAGCGCATTGACCCTGTCAAAAATCTCGATGCGCATCGCCTCGATATCATTTTGCGGCCCTCGTGCTTTGAGTGGCCCCATATCGATGGGTTCCATCAGCGCCTGTTTCGCTAGCAACACGCAATGTTCGGCTGTGCCGCCGATGCCAATGCCCAACATACCTGGCGGGCACCAGCCAGCGCCCATTTGCGGCAACATTTCGACGACCCAGTCGACGATGTTGTCCGAAGGGTTCATCATCTTGAACTTCGACTTGTTCTCACTGCCGCCGCCCTTTGCGGCCACGTCGACCGAAACTTTGGATCCTGGCACCAGGTCGACATGCAACACACAAGGGGTGTTGTCCTTGGTATTGCGGCGGGTGAATGCGGGGTCCGCGAGTACCGATGCGCGTAGCTTGTTTTCCGGGTGGAGATAGGCCCGCCGGACGCCTTCGTCGATCACCTCTTGCAAGGAAGCGGAAGTATCTTCCAATCGGCAATCCATGCCCCATTTGACAAAGACGTTCACAATGCCTGTGTCCTGACAAATGGGCCGATGCCCCTCAGCGCACATCCGGCTATTCGTCAGGATCTGAGCGATAGCATCTTTCGCGGCCGGTGATTGTTCAGCCTCATAAGCATCACCCAGCGCGCGAATATAATCCATGGGGTGGAAGTAGCTGATATATTGCAGCGCGTCGGCGACGCTTTCGATCAGATCGGTATTGCGGATAACAACTGTCATAACGGCCCCCAAGCATCAAGTTGCGTCAGCCCATAACGCTCCCGGACGGTCATTCAAGCAACATCTGGTATTACGTATATCAAGATGAAAAACACGTCTTGTTCATCTGCCGTTAAAGTAAAAATTAGGGTATATATCTAAAAGCTTTATGTGAGCAAAATCAATACGTCCCAAATAACAGTCATCGAAACGGTGAAAAGAACATTCAGGAAAGCCCAACCGACTTAGGTCAAAAAATATCGATTTTATACGGAAACAATTCCCCCGTATAACTGATTATCGATATTGTGGGATCACCCCATACTTACAGATTCACCGATGTTTTCGGATTTTTAAACCTTAGACTGAAATTATTATGGAGAATATCATGTTACGTATGTTAACCGCGACCAGCCTTTTGGCATTAGCCGCCATCCCCGCGCTTGCGCAGACCGGGACGCAGCCGCCAACTCCGCCGGCCGATCACAGCCAGCATGGCAGCGCGCATTCGGCGACGCCAGCAACGCCCGCTGTTCCAGCGCAGCCGCGGACAGGGGATATGGACACTGTTCCAGCAACGCCAGCCATGCCGGCCCAGCCGAACTCTGCCTCCGCCGATTCCAGCCCACCAACCACTTCGGCAGAGCCGCGTGAAGTAACGGTGCAGAAACTGGTGGATGCAGAATTCCCGATCTATGATGTAAACAAGAACGAAACGCTTGAATCCGCCGAATTTAGCAACTGGGTCCTAGCCTTGTATGATGTGTCCGGTGATGCCAACGCGCCAAAGGACGCAGCCTCAAAGGCAAAATGGTCCAAGGCTGCTTTTGCAACCGCTGATGCGGATACAAACAAGACGATCAGCAAGACCGAAATGAATCGGTTTCTTGTTGGCGCATAATTTTCTCCCCTGAACCGGCTTGCCGGTTTCCTCTCGCGGGTCCAGAGAAATCTGGACCCGTTTTTGTATCTAAAATGGCGCACTCAGGATCTCTTTCGTTAGCGCGCCAGAAAAATTTTAACCGACCCATTTTCCATCTTGCGCGGTGAATATCACTTAGAAACTCCGCGCGTCGCTGCACTGCAACAGCGCATTACGTGCGACGAATTGAATCACATAAGCGACGAGCCGAGGCATTAATTAACGATTTACCCTCTTGCGTCTGAAAATGAATAAGGCACTATAGGTAGCGGTTAGCCACAGGGGGCGTTACCACAATTTGTGCTTTGGGCTGCAGAAGCTGATTCTGTCGATGGGGGCTTTTTCCCGTCGATAAGCTGGGGACAAATAAAAAATACTCCCCCTGACAAGGTCAAAAAATGCTAACAGGGAGTTTCGCGCCCTGAGTCGAACAATATGGGAACATTGGTTCCCGGAAAATATACAGCAGGTCGCTGGATGTCGGATCAACCGGCAACCAGTTTCGGGTCGCCGCAAGGAATGGAGCTACAGGTTAAGATGGATTTCAGGGATACAGGCCAGGGGGCCGACGACATGACCGCAATGATGACAGACGTGCTTGAGAAAGTGGCTGAGGCTGCAAAAGCAGAGGTCGCTGAAACCAAGGAGCCTACGTCCAGCAAGACTGTTGATGTGCGCCGCTTTAATGTTGTTACCGATTCGTCGCGCGATGTGCTGTTGACAGAATTCGGCAAGGACACGTTGCAGGACCGTTATCTGCTGCCGGGTGAAAGCTATCAGGACCTGTTTGCGCGCGTTGCGTCGGCATATGCCGACGATGAACTCCATGCGCAGCGTTTGTACGATTATATCTCGCAATTGTGGTTCATGCCCGCAACGCCCGTTTTGTCTAACGGCGGCACCGGTCGCGGCCTGCCCATCAGCTGCTATCTAAACTCGGTTGATGACAGCCTTGAAGGCATCGTCAACACCTGGAACGAAAACGTCTGGCTCGCATCGCGCGGCGGCGGCATCGGCACTTATTGGGGCAATGTGCGTGGTATCGGCGAACCTGTCGGCCTGAACGGCAAGACGAGCGGCATCATTCCTTTCGTTCGCGTGATGGACAGTTTGACACTCGCGATTTCGCAAGGTTCTCTGCGTCGCGGCTCGGCAGCTTGCTATCTCGACGTCAGCCACCCTGAAATCGAAGAATTCCTCGAAATCCGTAAGCCATCGGGCGACTTCAACCGCAAGGCGTTGAACCTGCACCATGGCGTATTGCTTTCGGATGCCTTCATGGAAGCTGTGCGCGCTGGCGAAGAATTCCATCTGCGCAGCCCCAAGACAGGTGAAATCCGCAGCACGATTGATGCACGGTCGCTGTTCCAGAAGCTCGTGGAAACCCGTCTTGCAACTGGCGAGCCATACATCATCTTCAGCGACACCGTGAACAACGCGATGCCAAAGCATCACCGCGATCTCGGCCTGAAAGTTTCGACATCGAACCTGTGTTCGGAAATCACCTTGCCAACGGGCCGCGACCATCTGGGCAACGACCGGACAGCCGTTTGCTGCCTGTCGTCGCTCAACCTTGAAAAGTGGGACGAGTGGAACGGCGACAAGGTCTTCATCGAAGACGTGATGCGCATGCTCGACAATGTGCTTCAGGATTTCATCGACCGCGCGCCCGACGAAATGTCGCGGGCGAAATATTCGGCGGGCCGTGAACGGTCGATCGGCCTTGGCGTCATGGGCTATCACAGCTTCCTGCAGTCACGCGGCGTGGGCTTTGAAAGCGCGCTCGCAAAATCGTGGAACATGAAATTCTTCAAGCACATCCGCGCGCAAGTGGATGAGGCATCGATGATGCTCGCCAACGAACGCGGTGCCTGCCCCGACGCCGAAGAAATGGGCGTTATGGAGCGGTTTTCCTGCAAGATGGCGATTGCGCCGACGGCGTCGATTTCGATCATCTGCGGCGGCACCAGCGCCTGCATTGAGCCAATCCCGGCCAATATCTACACGCACAAGACCTTGTCAGGCAGCTTCATCGTCAAGAACCCTTATCTCGAAAAACTGCTTCAGGAAAAATCGAAGGATTCGACCAATGTCTGGAACACTATCCTTGAAAAGGGCGGCTCGGTGCAGCATCTCGATTTCCTCAGCGCAGAGGAAAAGGATACGTTCAAGACCAGCTTCGAAATCGACCAGCGCTGGTTGATCGAACTGGCCGCGGACCGCACGCCTTATATCGACCAGGCAACGTCGCTGAACCTGTTCATTCCCGCCGATGTGGAAAAATGGGACCTTCTCATGCTCCACTTCCGCGCATGGGAACTGGGCGTGAAGTCGCTATATTATCTGCGTTCGAAATCGATCCAGCGCGCCGGCTTTGCTGGCGGAGTTGAGGCGGACAATACCGCTGAACTGCCGGTGATCGAGCTTGCGGCGCAAACCGATTATGAAGAGTGCCTGGCCTGCCAATAAGGCACCCGGATACCGCTTCGAAGTTATAAAATTTAAGGTCCAAGGAAAACGACATGTCATTGTTAGAAGCCCGCAACAGCTACAAGCCCTTTGAATATCCATGGGCCTATGACTTCTGGAAACGTCAGCAGCAGATCCATTGGTTGCCGGAAGAAGTGCCATTGGGCGAAGATTGCCGCGATTGGGCGCAGAAATTGTCGGACCATGAGCGCAACCTTTTGACTCAGATTTTCCG
>JANPKN010000026.1:0-5754 GCA_031426075.1 Sphingomonadaceae bacterium | reverse complement strand
CGAGCCACGGCTTTGGGTGCATGCAAGCCTGATGGCGCAACCTGCCTTTGCCGCCGTCGGCTTTTCGGTCACCGAACATCAGGTGGTGCAGATCGGTGATCAGGACTTCACACGCGCCCTGATGGAAATGCCGCTGTCGCTCTTAACGTAAACTCGGCCGATCCGCATTCTTTTACATGGCTTTTCTTGACAAAGCGGAAGGCTTCCTCGCATGTTTGCCGGAAATTTGGGGGGACTGATATCTAATGCGTGAAGACATAGCACCGCACCACAGTGCATTCCGCTTTCACGGAAGCTGGCAGGAATATGCGCGCATTGCGTTTCCCAACCTTTTGCTGACCATTGTCACACTTGGCATTTACCGCTTTTGGGCGACCACGCGCGAACGCGAATATCTGTGGAGCAAGACAGACTTCATTGACGAGCGTCTGGAGTGGACGGGTCGCGGGATGGAGCTTTTTATCGGCTTCATCATGGTGTTTTTCCTCATCGGTCTTCCCTTCATTGTCATTCAGTTGATTTCGCAGGGTCTGATCTTCCGGGGCGAAACGATCATCGCCGGCGTTGTGACCTTCGCGATGTTTCTTCTGCTGTTCTACCTTACTGGCGTCGCTTATTTCCGCGCGCTGCGTTACCGCCTGAGCCGCACTTATTGGCGCGGTATTCGCGGGGGGAGTAATGATCCGGGCTTCCAATACGGGCTGGCCTATATGTGGAAAAGCGTCGTTGGCTGGCTGCCCATATTCCTGCTCGTGCCGTGGTCGATGATATCGCTGTGGAACGACCGGTGGAACGCGATGAGTTTCGGCCCGCACCGGTTCAGCGCGACCGCCCAATGGAAACCGCTGATGAAGCGTTATTTATTATTCTATCTCGTGCCGTTCCTCATTTTTGTAGGCGGCGCGATTTTCGGGATTAGCATGGCCATTTCGGGGGGCACGCCGGACGCACTGGGTGATACCGGCGTGGCGATTGGCGCGATATTGGTGATCGTCGCCATATTGGCTTTCTATATCATCCTGCCGCTGGCTGCGCTTGCCTTTTACAGCAAATATTTCCGCCTCGCGGTGGGTGGCTTGCGGCTGCACAGCCTGGAATTTGATTTCCGCGCCCGCGCTGCGGACTGGATACTGTTCTTCCTCGCCAACATTGCGATCGTCGTCTGCACCTTAGGTATTGGCTATATCTTTATGCCGTATCGCAACTGGAAATTCTTCATCGACCATATGGAAGCGTATGGCGAGATCAACATTGACGAGCTGACCCAGTCAGAAACAATCGTCGACAAACATGGCGAAGGTTTGCTCGATGCCTTTGACGTAGGGGCGATCTAAGTCATGTCCGCATTTTTCGACGCATGGCATTATGACGGCAAAAGCGCAGTGAAGCGCAAGGTAGAGGTGCAGATTATCGGCCCGCAATTCTACCTGTTGGAAACGGAACGGCGCAACGGACCATTTGCCTTTGCCGATATGGAATATGTCACGCAACAAGGCGAAGCCGATGTGTATGGTCTGAAAGACCGGGATGGGTGGCGCCTTATGCTGGCGGGACCGGTTCCGTCCGATCTAACCGCCTTGCTGCCCGCGCCGCGCAGATATGGTGGATGGGTCGACCGGCTTGGGCTTGGGAAAGCGGCCATCGCCTTTACGCTGACAAGCGCCGCCGCAGTCGCCGTTGTGTTGCTGAGCCCACAATGGTTGGCGCCACTGATTCCCGACAGCGTGGACGACAGGCTTGGCGATGCGCTGGTTGGTGATTTTGGCGGCCGTTTCTGCCACACACCGGCAGGCGATGCCGCGCTTAAAAAGCTGGTAAATTCGCTGGATGATAATCCGGGTGATTTGCGGGTTGAGGTTGCCAAGATCGATATGCTGAATGCCATTGCGTTGCCCGGTGGCAATGTCATCCTGTTCGATGGCCTGATCAAACAAGCAAAGACACCCGACGAAGTGGCTGGTGTGCTCGCGCACGAAATCGGACATGTGCGCGAAAAACACGTGATGCAGGCGCTGCTGCGACAAATGGGCCTTGCGGTGGTGCTTGGCGGAATTGACGGTAACAGCGGCGCGCTTGTCAACAATGTGCTGGCGATGAGTTATAGCCGTAATTCCGAGGCCGAGGCCGATGCGCATTCGATGAAGGTTTTGGGCAATGCGAATATCTCGCCTGTTGGAACGGCGTCGTTCTTTGATCGGCTGTCCCAACTTGACGGCAGCGCAGGCGTTAAACAAGATGCCGCGATTACCAGCTATCTGTCCAGCCACCCGCTCTCGGCTTCGCGCAAAGCGGCGTTTGAGAAGAGCATTGTCAAAGGCAAAAATTACAAGCCAGCGCTCACGTCTGCGGAGTGGACGGAATTGAAAACAATGTGCACGCAGGATCGCAAGGCGAAATCGGGCTTCGGCTTTGATTTTAATTAGGGACCGCGTTACAGTCCCGTCATCCGCCCACGCCATCATTCAATAAGGAAAGCCTTCCATGTTCAACCGTCTCTTTGTCGATCATCCCAAAAGCGTCGATGAAAATTATGTTGAGCATTTCGGTGTCGCCAGCCGCTTTGGCTTTGCGATGATCTGGGGCGGATTGAAGGCGCTGGTCCATGCGGTGATTCCGGGCCTGTGCATCACATCGGGCAGCGATACCGTAAAGCGGTTGAACACCATCATGGTCGAACAACGCCGCGCAAAGGGTCAGGATGTGACACAGATGCTGACCGTCGATTGGGTCATCTGACGCTGTTGCAAGACCCTGTTCAGTTTGTGGTTCGCGCCGATGGCGTTCGCTTGGCCTATCGGCATTTGCAGGGGCGCGGCCCGGCGCTGGTTTTCTTGCCGGGTTACAAGTCCGATATGCAAGGCGGTAAAGCGCTGGCGCTCGCCGCTTGGGCAGCGGAGCAAGGCTTGGGCATGCTCCGGTTGGACTATTCGGGTTGCGGCGAGAGTGATGGCGCGTTCGAAGACGGCACGCTTGATATCTGGCGCGACGATGTTTTGGCGGTGATTGCGCAGGCCAAGGTCGGGCCGGTCATTTTGATTGGCTCGTCCATGGGCGGATGGCTCATGCTAATGGTGGCCGAGGCACTTGGTGATCAAGTCAAAGCGATGGTTGGGATCGCCGCTGCCCCCGATTTCACTGACTGGGATTTTGACGAAGCCGACCGCGCGACTATTGCTGCCAGTGGTCGTATTGAACGGGCAAGCGATTATGGCTTTGACCCTATGGTTATTACGCAGGGCTTTTGGCAATCTGGACAGGATAATCTTCGGCTGACCGGCAAGGTGTCCATCAATTGCCCGGTGCGCCTGATCCACGGCCAGTGCGACCCTGATGTGCCGTGGGAAACTTCGCTTAAGCTTGCAGCGGCGCTTCGTTCATCCGATGTGCAGACGATCTTGGTAAAGGATGGCGACCACCGGCTTTCGCGTGATCAGGATATTGCCCTGCTGATCGACACCGTCATAAAGCTGGCTTGCTGAATTTTTTCGGAGCCTCCATGTTGAATCTTTTGCCACTCTTGCTGCAACTGGCCGCGGCGCAACCTTTGCCGACTTTGGACGAAGTGCAGTTTGAGGAATGCCTGACGCTGACCACCAAAGATCCCGCATCGGCGATCTCCAGTGCCAGTCTGTGGGCGCAGCAAAATGGCGGTCATTTGGCACGGGCCTGTCATGGCTTTGCGCTGGCGACCGACTTCAAATTTGACCTTGCTGTGCCGATTTTGAGCGAAGCGGCGACACTGGCTGAAGCAAAGGGTGACCTCCGCGCAGCGCGGTTCTGGGCGCAGGCAGGCAACGCCGCCATCGCGGCGGGGCAGCCAGATATTGCGGTGGACGCGTTGACCAAGGCGCTTGCATCGAAAAGCCTCGACAATAATGAACGTGCCGACAGCGAAGTCGACCGCGCGCGTGCTTTGGTCGCTTTAGGAAAAAGTTCAGATGGTGAAGCCGCTTTGGCAACTGCGCGCCAGTTATCGCCCGAAAATGGCGCAGCGTGGTTGTTGTCGGCAACGTTGGCACGGCGATTGAACAAGCTACCCGATGCGCTGACCTATATTCAAACCTCTGCTGCGTTGCTGCCAAGCGATCCAGCCGTTGCATTGGAGGCAGGCAATATCGCGATTGCGGCAGGAGACGACGACACTGCCCGCAAGCAATGGCAGCAGACAATCGCGATTGCACCCAATAGCAGGCAGGCTGTGACTGCTACGGCGCAGCTCGCAGCGCTGGCCGCCGCTTCACCAGCGCCGACGACGGAGCCTCAATCCAGATAATATTGGACGGTCGTAACCACGCGGACTTTTTTGAAGGGAGAGTCCGACACGCCCCACCCACCGGCGCTGTCGCCATCGCGCGCGGTGACTTCGAAATAGCCCTGACTGGCCGATTTGATGCTGCCGACGTCGGTGCCACTATCCTGCGCGAATTGCTCGGCGGATTTGCGGGCATCCTTTGTCGCGAGCGCAATCATTTCCGGCTTTATGCTGTTCAGCTTGGTAAAGGTGTACGCCATGCCCGACCCTTCCTCAAGCGCGACGCCTTCTTTAACCAGATCGAACTGCCGCTTAACTGCAGCTTCAGCGCGCTTAATATCGGTGGTGCGCAGACTTAGGCGTTGCTTCACCGTGTAAGTGGGAATGCCATTTTCATTATACTGTGAGACATTGGCGCCAGTGGGCTGAAGCGCGTCGGCATCAAAGCCAAGCGTGCCAAAAAAACTGCGGATCGCTTTTGTGTCATTGTCGATTTTTGCCTGGGCGGTTTGCAAATCGCCAGCCTTCGCCGAGTAAGCGATGGTCCAGGTCGCAAGGTCAGCGGTCACATCACGTTCGGCGAGGCCACGCACCGTCACTGCCCGGTCGGCCTGCTTCATCCGAACGAGACCATCGCCCATAAGATACCCGCCGCCAACCATACCGGCAGACAATAACGCTGTGCCTACGAGCCAAGCACGGCCCTGATTATTGGTCAATTTGCCAAACCAGCCAGAATTCCCATTATTTGAAACTTCATTATCCATCATCTTTTCCCGAAAATGTGCGACCTCGCGGCCCCTGTGCGCCCCTTGCGTCGATGGCCGTCAAGGTTCATGAATAGCTGCAACCTCGCGTACTTCTCGCTACGCCGAGGGCGATGAACCGTGTATTAATGTAGACGAATGGATTGAACATGCCGACGACGTATCTCCACACTATGATCCGGGTAACTGACCCCGATGCAACGGTCGCTTTTTTCAAGTTGATCGGATTGGAGGAAGTACGCCGTTTCGACAATGAGGCTGGGCGTTTTACGCTTATCTTCCTTGCGGCGCCCGGCCAGGCTGGTCTTGCCGAAGTGGAACTGACCCATAACTGGCCGCCAGCCGATGGCAGCGTTCCGGAGGCTTATGATGGCGGACGGAATTTCGGCCATTTGGCTTACCGCGTCGACGATATTTACGCGACATGTCAGCGGTTGATTGATGCAGGGGTAACAATCAACCGTCCGCCGCGCGACGGGCATATGGCTTTTGTCCGGACGCCCGACGGCATTTCGATTGAACTGCTGCAAGAGGGCCGCCTTGAACCTGCCGAACCTTGGACGAGCATGCCCAATGTCGGGGCGTGGTAGATATGCTTGAGATCGTTCGCGTACCTGTCCTCTCGGACAATTATGTCTGGCTGGTGCATGAGGCGCAAAGCGGTGAGACGCTGGTAGTTGACCCTGCGGTCGCCGCGCCTGTTCTGGCGGCTGCCGAAGCGCGGGGGTGGACGAT
>JANPKN010000025.1:0-2561 GCA_031426075.1 Sphingomonadaceae bacterium | reverse complement strand
CCTCACTGCGCAGCGCGCTGCGGAGTATCCGCATATCGGGTCCGCCATTGACCGTCACCGCTCCGCCGCGCAGCACGCGGACGGTGGTGACGCCATTGATCGCGCGCTCCATCGCCAGATCGAACTGCCGCGCCCGCCCCATTTCAATCGCCGCGTCCCAGCTTCTGGCAAAGCTCTCCGCGCCGGGTCGCTCGCGCAAGTTATAGGCCGACTGCCGGCTCATCCCCACCGCCTTCGCCGCCTGCCCGACCGAGCCCATGACATGCAGCGCCAGAATAAACCGCTCCTGCTGCGCCGCCGTCCAGCCATTAAAACGGCTTCGGTCGAGCGGCACGGGGGTGAAGGCAAGCAGGTCCTCATCGGCGAGGAGTTGGGCGGGCGGGGGTGGGGAGGGTGAGTCGGTCATTTAGGTGTTGGAACATAAATAGAACATGTAGGAAAGAGGTACTTTACGCTGACCCTTAGCCGAACGGCAGGTTTGTTGGCGTGAGCTGACTGTCCGGTTAATTGCGGATTATCCTCAAAGCGGACGTGGTAGGGCAAAAATGTCACGCTCCAATCCATCAGGAAACTTCTCGCGCAAAATCGGAACGCCGCCCAGCTTTTCGACAAGCTTTCGCGCTGCAACGTTTTCGTCATTCATGTGTGTTTCAACTAACTCCCAGCCCAGGGTATCGTAGCCGAATGCAACCGCTGCACGCGAAGCTTCAAGCGCGTAGCCATGTCGGCGTGCGAATGGAGCGATCCACCATGTGAGTTCTGATCTCGGATAGCCTTCAGGCCACCAAAGCCCGCAACCACCAACCATTTGTCCCGTCGCCCGCTCAACAACTGACCATCGGCCATAGCCACGCAATGCCCAGTGCCCCAAATCTGTTGCAAGCACACGCCAAGCGCGTTCAGCTTCCATTGGGCCTCCATAAAAATGGGACGCATCTGCATCAGCAAAGAAATCTCTATAAACCGGAAAATCCTCACCCTTTGGGCCTCGAAGCTCAAGCCGCTCGGTGTCGATGGTGGGTATATGTTGATGAATCGCCATAACTAATCGCAGCTTATGGCGAATATCGCATTTTGGGTAAACGTCGCAAAGCTTTTCGGGAGCCGTCCTGACAGTATCAGCGACGCACCGCTGCGTGACCGCGCGATAGCCTGAACTCAAGCGAACGCATGTTGATACCCACGCTTTAGCGATGGACCCATTAGCCGACCGCGTGAGTTAGTGCTTACGACAACAGAAAGGCGCAAGATGCATCACGTTCAGCGCGGCACAGGCCGGAAGCTTTTGCTCATTCACGGCCTTGGCGGAAGCTGGCAATCGTGGAGCACCATTATCGATAGGCTTAGCGCTCACCGCACCGTGATCGCCGTCGATCTTCCTGGACATGGGGCCACGCCGGTCGAAGCCGATAGCGGAACCTTCATCGGACTTGTCGGCAGTGTCGAGCGTTACATTGTGGACCATCGACTGGACGGGGTCGACGTTGTCGGAAGCTCGATGGGTGCTCGCATCGTCTTGGAGCTTGCGCGGCGCGGCCGCGTCGGCAATGTCGTGGCACTTGATCCGGGCGGCTTTTGGCGCGGCTGGGAACGAACTTTTTTCAAAGTTACCATAGGGCTGTCGGGACGATTGTTGCGCGCGATCAGGCCGCTACTGCCGACGCTGAGCCGACATGCTGCATCGCGCACAGCGCTGTTGGCCCAATTATCGGTGCGGCCTTGGGCGCTTGATTCGCAGACCGTTGCAACCGAACTGACAGGTCTCAGCAACACGGCAACATTTGACGCGCTGGTGAATGATCTTGCCGGTGGACCCGAGCAGACCGGGCCAGCGGCGCAATCCACTGGCCGGATCGTGATCGGGTGGGGCAGGCAGGATCGCCTTTGCCTGCCACGTCAAGCAGCGCGTGCCCAGGCTGCTTTCCCGTCGGCAGAATTGCACTGGTTCAAGTCCTCTGGCCACTTTCCCGCATGGGACATGCCCGATGAGACGGTCGCGGTCATTCTTGCTGGAACCCAGTCGGTCGCGCAAGCAGAACACTCCCAATGACGGGGCCCCGAGCCTGTTCGTTCTCCCCTCGCGATGATGCTGAATGAAAGGCGGCTTTCAGGTGTCGACAGGCTGCTTCGAATGGAAGCTTTGTTGTCGATTATGGACTTAGGTGCACGGTCCGCAGAGCCTCACTCGCCCAAAGGCGGACGCACGATGATGTCCACGTAATGACCAAGCCGGGCAGCATTCCGGTGAGTCGGTCAATGGTAAAGCCCCGGAACTAGCCGTGCAGGATATTTACAGGTCAGGCTGTGCAATGCCCATTCAAGCTACCGCCTTGGCTTGGGGCAGTCCGCCGTTCCCGCGCGGCGACCAAACTTGTGGACCAGCTCGGCCTTGATGCGGGACAATCTTCCGGGAGCGCGGATTAAGTGCACTGTTGGCTATAAAGACGGGTCTGGATCGCTTTAATCCATAAAGTCCGACTGCAAACGGCCCCCGATTCTCCGATTTACCCCCGATTCTGCGCAATCTAAGGCACTTAAACCCCTCGGAACCACCGCCCCCA
>JANPKN010000024.1:0-8462 GCA_031426075.1 Sphingomonadaceae bacterium | reverse complement strand
GCCGGCCTAAAATAATTTGGGCAGTTTGGAAACAACATGTGGTTTGATCGCTTCTCCATGTTGGAGGTACGACCATGTCGATCGTAATTAACAGCGTAGAGTATCATCTTCCGAGTGACCCGCGTGTAAGTCTGCTTGATTTCATCCGCGATCATGCAGGACTTCCCGGAACCAAGAAGGGCTGTGACCACGGCCAATGCGGTGCCTGCACTGTTATACTCGACGGAGTTCGCGTCAACAGTTGCCTTACATTCGCGGTGATGCACGATTCGTGCGAGGTCACGACCATTGAAGGGATCGGAAGCGCGGAACAGCCGTCTGCATTGCAGCAGGCGTTCGTCAGACATGACAGCTATCAGTGCGGCTACTGTACGCCGGGCCAGATTTGCTCAGCAACCGCAATGCTGGCTGAAATCGCGGCGGGTTGGCCAAGCGATGCGACAGAAGATCTGAGCGCGCAGCCATCGCTTTCGGATGAGGAAATCCGCGAACGGATGAGCGGCAATCTGTGCCGTTGTGGTGCCTATCCCAACATTGTGGCAGCGATCCGCGAAGTAGCAGGTACGGGCGAATGAAAAGCTTCGAATATGTACGGGCTGAATCGATTGCGCACGCCAATAGTTTCTGTGCTGAACCAGCAACCAAGGCGATCGCGGGCGGAACGAACCTCGTCGACTTGATGAAGTTGCGGGTGGAAACACCAAAGCGCCTGATTGACCTTAACTCTCTGGATGATCGCGGCATTCTGGAAAGTAAAGGAGGATTGCGAATTGCGGCTCTCGCATCGAACACCGAGGTGGCTGTTGATCGCCGTATCCGGTCGGACTATCCATTACTCGCCAAGGCGATTTTGGCTGGAGCAACCCAGCAATTGCGTAACAAGGCAAGTGTTGGAGGAAATCTGGGTCAGCGAACACGGTGCCCATATTTCACCAACATTGACCAGCCGTGCAACAAGCGCGAGCCGGGATCGGGTTGTGGTGCGTTGAAGGGCGTTGCGCGCATTCACGCAATTCTTGGCGCAAGTCGCCATTGTATTGCGACGTATCCCGGCGATATGGCGGTCGCAATGGCCGCACTTGATGCGCAAGTAGAGCTCGCAGGACCGGCCGGGAAACGCCGTATGGTCGCCGTGCGCGAATTTCATCGATGCCCTGGAGATACGCCTGACCAAGATAATATATTGGCTCCCGGCGAACTGGTCGCAGCTGTGTATTTGCCCCGGCCAGTGGGTGGCAGGCAATTGTATCGCAAGGTGCGCGAACGTTCATCCTACGCCTTCGCACTTTGTTCGGTCGCGGCGATTATCGACATGAAGCGCGGCCGTATAACGCGTGCCGACCTTGCATTTGGAAGCATCGCGCCGAAACCATGGGTGGATGAACGGTTGACTCAACTTCTCGTCGGTGAGCAACCCGCGATGTCGCTTTTCGTCAAAGCTGCCGACGTTCTCGTCGAGGACGCACGGGGCGTCGGTGATAATGACTTCAAGATACCACTTGTCCGGCGCACGCTGATTGCCACACTCTGCGAAGCAACGGAGGTATCGGCATGACCGCCCATTTGAAGCAAGATAAGCCTGACGATCGCAATGTACTTGACCGGATGGCGCAAGGCATCATTGGTAAACCGATTGACCGCCCGGAAGGTTTGCTCAAAGTTAGCGGCAGTGCAACCTACGCGGCCGAATATCTGATTGACGGATGTGTTGAGGGGGTGATTGTTACATCCACCTGTGCACGCGGTGCGGTCACGCGGATAGACGAGGCTTCGGTTCTTTCGATGCCCGGGGTCATCGCTGTTATTTGCGAACCACGCATGATCGCGCGGCCAGCCCAGGGAACAGCGAACGAAGCTCCGCAACACAAGGTCGGCACGGTGCATTATTGGGGGCAACCCGTTGCTCTTGTAGTGGCTGAGACATGCGAACAGGCACGCGATGCAGCCAAATGCCTTGTAGTTGATTATGCGACTCAGGACGCCGAATTCAATCCCGAAGACGTGGTGCCAGAACCGCAGCCAGATGGCACGCGCAAGGGCGACCTTGATCAGGCGATGGAAGATGCCGATCAGTGTGTTGACCTGACATTTACAACAGAAGGTCATGCGAGCGCAGCTATGGAACCGCATGCCGCGATCGCGGAGTGGGACGGTAAGACGCTCACCGTGTACGCTTCGCTTCAGATGCTTAATTACAATATCGCCGAACTCGCAGACGCACTGGAACTCAAGCAATCACAAATCCGGCTCATCTCCCGGTATGTTGGCGGTGGTTTTGGCTCCAAACTTGGGATCAGCGAGGAAGTCGTCGCAGCATCGGTGGCGGCGATGAAGCTTGAACGCCCGGTGCGCGTGGTGATGTCGCGTCAGCAGGTATTCCAAACAATCATGCGCCGGTCGGAAACGCGGCAACGGGTTCGACTGTCGGCAAAATCCGACGGCACCTTTACAGGCATTGGGCATGAAGCGATCGTATCCAATTTGCCGGGGGAGGAATTTGCGGAACCAGTGACCCAGTCGACCGATTTTCTGTACGCCGGCGACAACAGAATTATGCAAATTGCCGTTGCCCGTATTCATCGCATGACTGCTGGTTCAGTGCGCGCACCTGGCGAGGCCGTAGGTATGCCAGCGCTGGAAGCGGCAATTGACGAGTTGGCGGAAAAACTGGGTATCGATCCGATCGATCTGCGTTTGCGCAATCTGCCCAGCAAGCATCCAGTCAAAGGAACGCCCTTTGCTTCGCGCAAATTGGCGGAATGCCTGAACGAAGGGGCGAAATCTTTCGGCTGGCAAACGGGGAAGCGAACGCCGCGAAGCCGCCGCGAGGGAGAATGGTGGATCGGGACCGGTGTTGCCAGCGCCGCACGCGTGCACAATGTCGGCGAAGCAAAAGCGCGGGTAACATTGCGTGCTGACGGCACCGCACTCGTCGAAACAGATATGACGGATATTGGCACTGGTACCTATGCTATCCTTGGCCAAATCGCGGGGGAAATGTTGGGGCTTGATGTTACATCAGTCGAGGTCCAACTCGGCGACACGCGACATCCTCGCGGGCCGGGATCCGGCGGCAGCTGGGGGGCAGCGTCAATCGGGTCTGCTGTCTTTCTGGCTTGCGAAGCTATTCGGAAAGAACTTGCAGGCCGGCTGAAAATCAAACCTGATGCGCTCATCCTGAAAGATGGCAAGGCAGGCTCAGGTAAGCAAGCTGTCGCTTTAACCGAGTTGACTAATGGGAAGCCCATCGCGGTGATTGGCCATTATGAACCCGGCGCGGTGGAGGAAGATTTCGTCGCGTCTGGATATGGCGCTTTCTTTGCCGAAGTTGCCGTCAACAATTGGACAGGCGAAACGCGCGTTCGCCGAATGACGGGTGCTTTCGGTTTTGGCCGTGTGCTCAACGCGAAAACAGCAAGGTCGCAATGTATTGGCGGGATGGTGTGGTGTATCGGCAGCGCATTGACAGAGGCGTTGCATTTTGACCCCAATGATGGACATCTGGTCAATTGTGATCTGGCGGAATACCATGTGCCCGTGCATCGCGATATCCCGGACCTTGACGTGATCATGGTCGAAGAACGCGACGCGGTAGCGAGCCTCATTCAATCAAAGGGAATTGGCGAGCTGGGCATGTGCGGTGGTGCCGGGGCCATTGCCAACGCTATTTATAATGCTTGCGGAGCCCGGATGCACGCATTTCCAATGACCCCTGACCGCGTACTCGCCGCGATGCCGGAAAATTGATATGGCCTGTGCTGGTGTAACAATCTCCGCCGTTCACATTTCGGATTTGAGAGACATGGTCGCTAACAGTCCATTTTGTTGCCATTCAATTTGAAAAGTTCCTCCGCGCGCTTGCATAATCTGTTCCATCAGCTTGAGGCCCTGCCCACCATCGCGTGCATGGTGCTCCACAGGTCGATTGCTGCGTTCATTCCAAACAATTGTTAGCAGGTTTTTTTCGTGTGTGGCCTCGACAAGAATTTTGCCACCAAAAGCAATCGCGCCGTGCTTTGACGAATTTACGGCGAGTTCGCCTAGAACCAACGCAATGGCATCTCCTTGAGGCTGTTCAATCAAAACATGCGGTATATTGTCACAAATAACTGGGCTGGCTTCATGCCCGAACGGGGAAACCAACATCGTAATTAGCTGATGGAGATCGCACGAGGATTCGTCGTCCGCAAACAAAGTTTGCGCTCTACTTATGGCATTCAGGCGAATAGCCATCTGCTCGGCAAATTCTTCATTGGCCGCATTTCCTCTTGATGTCATGATCAGCAAGCTGGCTATCATTTGGTACGTATTTTTCAGACGGTGCTTCAGTTCCGCTGCCGCAATCTGCAGCGCCTCACGACTATTGTAATTTTCAGTAATGTCACGGGAAACGGCAAGATATCCGGCGATGTATCCTTTGTCATCGGACACAGGCGATACCGACACATCCCACCAGCGCGGTGTGCCTTTGGCCGTCGGACAGAAAGCCCGAAACTTACCTATCCGGCCCGCTGACGCTTCACCATAACAATCACGGATTTGTTGACGAGCCTCGTCTGGCCACAGTTGATCCCAAGCAAGCCCGTCTATATCCCGAAAGTCGTCAATTTCCATCGCGCATAGGCCATTGGCATTTGCGTATTGAATTGCACCGTCGACGTTGATCAACTTGACGCAATCGACGCTTTGATCAAGGATGCTGGCGAGGCTAACAGCAGATAGCCGGCTCACGGCTTCCGTGGGCATAGGAGCGGGTGATCCTTCGGAAAGGTCGTCTTCCATTGATGTTCCCCCTCCGCAAAACAATGCCACTTAAATATTATTGGTGAACTAATATCGGCGCTGCCTGCACCAAATGACTTTTTTGTTACTTCGTGAGCCAGGCGCTCCTCGCAAACACGACTACGCTAATGAATGCAGATTAGTGCCGTTTTCTTGCCTAGGTTTAAAGCAAATAGCAAATGGAACTCGACGCAAAATGATATTGATACTTGGATTCCGGGCGCACTCTGACGCGGCCGTTTTTTGGTTCGATGATATCTTCACTTTACGTTCTGTTGCACAGCCACGTGACGCGTGCAGCATTGCGGGGTTGGAATCCGGTGGTTAGGCAACTGAAAAAATAAGTAGCGGCCCAATGACTTTCCGGTGCAACCAACAAGGGAATTTCAGCCCATAATGTCGCATAAATTATTGTATCTAGATCCGGCGAACATTGGTGGATTGATCTGGCCGTCAAACTTGGGGGGTCTTGCAGTGGGTATGATGGCAAGCATGGAATGCAGGCGATGGTTCAAGGAGGGGCCACGTCTTCCGGTGATTGGGACTAAGCACTAACTAAGGCTGAGAACATGTCACGCTGCTTTTACTGAAATACAGTCTCGTGGTCAGCAATGCTCTAAACGTATTATACCCCCCCGTATTTGGATGAAATGCGTGGAAGAACAATTGCGGCTTGCCATCCAGTCCCGGCGCGACTGACGCGTGGCCGGGTGCCCACCAATCGGGGCGTGATTTCAACAAGGGCTTGGGCTGTTTAACATACGGCCCAAGCGGGTGGTCGGCGACCGCCACGCCGATGCCATAAGCAGGCGTGCCGAAATCATTCCCGGCGTAGAACAGCCAATAGCGGCCCTCTTGCAAGGTGACCCAAGGCCCCTCGATTAAATGCCCTTCCCAATCCTGATCATTTACAAGCACAACGGTGTCCTCGCCGATCAACTCACCGGTGTCGGACAAAGGTTGTGCGTGGATGGGCGTGCTCATGGCGTCGAAAATCAGCGCGGCATCGGGATTATGCTCAAGCGATGAGCGGACATGGTCCCAATTGTCGAGCACTGCCTCAATCAGGGGCTGCATAAAGAAAAAGCGCTCCATGGGGCGGCGCGTTTGCGCAAAGGGAAGCAAGGCAGCCGATACTGCTGCGGTTTTGCGATCCGCCGGCTGCGAAAATAGTTGCTCAATTAATTCGGGCCGTTTGCCAAGAAGTCCGGCAAGCGGGCGCGGCCAAACGCCATTGGTATCGCGTTTCCAGAACAAATACCGGTCGCCATTGCGATCAACGAAAATATGGCTGTCGATGACGCCGCCGCTTAATACAGGCTTGGTTCCGTCATCTGGCAAGCCAGTGGTATTGTAAGAAAATCCGGCAAGCAGCGGCTTACCACAATCGCGCCACGGTCCTTCGGGATGGTCGCTTTTCGCCATGCCGATTGCAAGGGCGTTGTTATGCTGACGTGCGGTGTAGACCAGCCAGTATTCATCGCCAACCTTCGCCATTTCCGGTGCCCAGAAATCGCCAACCGTTTTGCCGTAGGCCGTCCAAGCTGGCGCCTCGCCCTCTGGAAATACAAATCCCTTGTGCGTCCAATTCTGGAGATCGGCGCTGAACAAAATGGGGAAGGCATCAAGGGCATCGTTTGAAGTCGCGACGAGATAATAGCCTTCATCCGTTTTCAAAACAGCTGGGTCGCCATAGCCCGCGACCGATTTGGGATTAAGATATTCCGTTATCAGCGGCTGCCATTGCGACGTTTCGCTGTTGTCGCCAAGGGGTGCCTTTAATGCATGAGGCTTTCTTGTTCCGATGTCGTCGGCCAACTCAGCAAAAAAGGCCTGATAATCGGAATGGTTTTGCCCCTTGATTACATAATCGAGCGTGCGACCTTCCATTTTTACGGTCAAATGGATTTCGGTATCGCGGCATTCCGCATGGATTTCGCATAGCTGATTCGATTTCATTTTGCGGCAATACCCACTCGCCAAAATCATGGAAAGGGCGCATATCCGATTTATATGATAAAAGTGGGGTTGGAAGGAAATTGGTGCCCGAACAGCAAGTTCACGAAACCGCCGAAATCATGGCTGGTATCTACGGCGATGGCATTATTGCCCTATCGAACGCCTATCCCTTGCAGCTTATCGACCGAGTGTACGCCAGCACACTGAAGCTTTTCGCCGAAGCGCGCAAGACAGGTGACGGTACATTGCCTCGCGGGCCGAACCGCTATTATGTTGAGGTTGCACCCGAAAGCATCGACGGCTTTACGGAAATTGCTTCACATCCTTGGTTCCTTGCGGTGAGCGAGGCCGTGCTTGGCCCTTCTTGGAGAATAGTCGAGGTCGGGTTCGATATTCCGTTCCCCGGCGCGACGCTTCAGCCCTGGCACAGGGACTTTGCCGCGCCTGATGTCACCACGCAGGGCAGGCAGATTAATTCGCTCGCGTTCAATCTGACTGCTGTCGACACTACGCTAGACATGGGGCCGTTCGAGATCGCGCCGGGCACGCAATGGGACTTGATCCCCGAATGTCCGCAGGGGATGTTTCCCGACCCGGCGCGCTGGCCGCGTTATGAAGCGCGCAAAGTCGCAAAGCTGGCGCAAAAGGGCTCGATTTCGGCTCGTTCCGCGTTGGCCGTTCATCGCGGAACGGCAAATATATCGGAAACGGCGCGACCCGTATTGGTCATTGGCGTTGATGCTCCAAGCGCGAACAATGCCGCGCATCATGATTTGCAAATGACGCAAGCGTTCGTGGCGACATTACCGTCTGTGCTGGCGGGGCGCTTTACCGGGCGCATCGTGGATCAGATTACGGCCGTACGCCAGAATCATGTTATCCAAGGGCTAATCGAACCTGTATCATCGGGATATTGACGGGCGGCTATGCATGAGCAATACATAATATAAATATTATAAAAGTTGGGAGCGGACTTGACGAGCCTATCACTGATCGATGTGCATAAAGCCTATGGCAGTACGCCAGTGCTGGAGGGCGTATCGCTTGAAATGCTGCCAAAGGAATTTATCGCGTTTCTCGGGCCTTCGGGCAGTGGGAAATCGACTTTGCTGCGCATCATCGCCGGGTTGGAAACGCCTGATCAAGGTGAAGTGTGGCTGGACAATACACGCATTGATGGCCTTGCCGCCGGGGACCGCGGTGTCGCTTTGGTCTTCCAACAATATGCCTTATATCCGCACATGACGGTACGCGAAAACATGGCCTTTGGCCTGCGCAATGCCAAGGTTCCTCGTGACGAGATTAACGCACGCCTTGCCCAAGCAGCCAAAACACTCGAAATCGAAGAACTGTTGGAGCGCAAGCCAAACCAATTGTCAGGCGGACAGCGCCAGCGCGTGGCAATTGGACGCGCCATTGTCAAAGCGCCGAAATTGTTTTTGCTCGATGAACCATTATCCAATCTCGACGCCGCACTGCGCAATCGCACGCGGGTCGAGCTTGCGCAATTGCGCCGGCGTGTGGATGCAGGGGTCATCATGGTGACACATGATCAGGCAGAGGCGATGACGCTTGCCGATCGGATCGTGGTTATGAGCGATCGGAAAATCCAGCAGGTGGGTACGCCAATGGAGGTTTACGACCGGCCTGCGAACCGCTTTGTGGCGCGCTTTGTCGGATCGCCCGCGATGACGATGTTGCCCGTGACATTGGCCGATCCC
>JANPKN010000023.1:0-7639 GCA_031426075.1 Sphingomonadaceae bacterium | reverse complement strand
GGCGAAGTTATCGGACGCAAGCGCGGTAATGGCTTGCTCGGTGCAGGCATCGGCCTTGTCGCCACGCGTTTGGCGACGCGCTCAATACCTGGCTTGTTGCTCGTTGGCGGCGCATTTGCGGTCAAAAGCATTTACGACAAGCGCAAGGAACGCAAATCGCTTTAGCGCAATTCTCTTCGGCCATGCCAAACCTGTCTCGGAGGCATTATTTAATTTCCAGCCGTCATGCTGAACTTGTTTCAGCATCTTAATTTTGATGGCGGTGCATAGGAAGGATCTTGAAACAAGTTCAGGATCACGATCATTGGGTCATTTTGCACAACTGCAGGACAACGCCGCACGCCCCAACGCCTATTTCCCGGTTAGGTAATAACCTGTCCCCGCAGCTTGCCAGTCCTTCACCGCCTCGATTGGCGCGACCAGCATCAGGATGTTGAGCGCCAGATTATCGCGGATCATGTAAGCCGTGAACAATTCGAAAATCAGCGCAATGCCGAGGGTCACCTTCCACGGGAGCCGCGATGCGAGGAAGAAGCCTAAAACCATCCACACCAGATCGAAAAAGCTGTTGATGATACTGTCGCCTGCATATCCATAGGAAATGGTGACCTCGCGATAGCGATCAATGATGACCGGGGAGTTTTCCAGAATCTCCCAAGCGCCTTCAACGATGATGGCGGCACATAAGGCCATCCCCAATGGCCATCTCTTCAGGAACAGCCGTCCAAGGCCGAAAAAGATGAATCCGTGGATGATGTGACTCGGCGTATACCAGTCCGCGATATGCTGGCTGTTTTCGGATGATTGCACAATGCCATGCCACAATTTGACCTGCCCGCACGCGCAAATTGGTGGTCGGTCCATGGCAAATAATATGGCGACGAAAATAATGGTCAGCGCAACCGCGATCGCGACGCTGAATTTGCTTACCCTAAGAGGCCATTCCATCGCAGCTTCCCCCTTGACGATGTGGTCACCTTTCGCGCAGTAGCGGCTATGGCCCATACCGACAACCACAAGCCGCATGAATTGGAGCGCCGCGGGCTTCTTTTCGTCCTCTCGTCGCCCTCAGGTGCTGGCAAATCCACGCTTTCGCGTATGCTGTTGGATGCGGACGAGACGATCGCATTGTCGGTGTCGTACACAACGCGCGAGCCACGGCCTGGCGAAGTTGAGGGCGTTCATTACCATTTTACCGATGTCGCTACGTTCAAGCGTATGGCCGCTGACGGCGAATTTCTGGAATGGGCGCATGTTTTTGGGAACCGCTACGGCACGCCGAAAGCCCCCGTCGAGGAAAAACTCGCCGCCGGTTGCGACGTCCTGTTCGACATCGACTGGCAAGGCGCGCAGCAATTATACCAAGAGGCCGGGCCTGACGTCGTCCGCGTCTTCATCTTGCCACCATCCATTGAAGAACTGGAACGCCGCCTGCACAGCCGCGCGCAAGACAGCGATACCGTCATCGCCGACCGTATGAGCCGCGCCAAGGCGGAAATCGGGCATTGGGATGGCTACGACTATGTGCTCATCAACGACGACGTGCAGGCCTGCTTTGTCAAAGTCCGCCAAATCCTTGCGGCCGAGCGGATGAAGCGGCGTCGGCAAAAAGGCCTGATCGGTTTCGTTCGGGATCTCGCCGCGACCTAAGCAAAACCGGCCAGCAACAGGGTCAATCCACCCAGCCCAAGCGACAAATGCCAGCGCAGCTTCATCCAGCCGGTCGGCAATGCGCAGCACGACGACAGCCAACGATCCCCCAAGGGCGACAACAGCAGGAAAAAGCCAAGATAGGCCAGCGACGGGCCGGGCCAGGTCAGCCCCCAAATCCATGGCACGTAGGTCGCCAGTGCGAGCAAGCTTGGCGCGACGGCAAGTGCGAAAATGCCATGGGCCGACGCGTCATCCTTGCGGGTGGTGACGCCAAGGCCCCACCACATGCCGCCGATGAAGCTGAAGATGAACGCAGCGTAACCATAAGCCAAGGCAAGGCCAGTCCACTGATATTCGGAACCAGACAGCACCATCGCGGCGGCGATGATCTGGGGCAATAAGCCCGCGTAGCCAGCGACAAACGCCGCCTTTGGGATTGGTCGCAGGGTGAAGGTCGCGTTTTCTGTCATGACTTTGTTCCTTGAATGCAGCGCGCAACTACGCGCAACATCCTCGACCCGCGAGATGGGTTTTCACCTATGTTCCCGGTGTCAGCAAATCAAGAAACCGGACTTCAGCCATAAACTCGGCTTCGCGGTCGCTACGGTTTTTCTGTGCCCAATGGTCGGCGCCCCATAATTCTTCCTGCCATAATTCATCCAGACAGGAGGCGGTCCAGATGTCGTCAGCTGTGCCCGCACGTTCGATCACCGCCAATGTGGCCACGAGCGAGCCCGACAAATGCGCAAGCTTGGCCATGGCGGCCAGCTCGAACGTCCCGCGTGCAGCGACAATGCCGCGTAATGACTCAAGCGTCGCCAAGGGCTGCGGCTGATGCATGATGCCTTCAATGATTATAAAGCTGATGCCGTAGCGTTGCTGTGCCCAGTTCAGCCAAGGGTCCCAGATTTGCGCCTGCCGTTCGGCCAAAGCTTCGCCAGCCGTCGCGCGATAACAGAATAGGTCAGTCTCGCCATATGCCGCGATGGCGGCGGCAAAACCTGCGCGGTCCGGCGCAATCCGGTCAATCGCCGCATTGGCAAAGCCGGTGACCGGCATCTCCGCCGGATTGACGGTTTTCTCTACCGCCTCCCACTCCGCCACCACCGCGTCCGCCATTTTTTGCGTCGGCAGTGCAAGCATATTGCCAGTTGGCGTTTTTACCGGACGCCCATCGAGGCGAACCGCCTGACCAAAAGTCGTGGGTTCAAGTGTAACCTCTTTCCAAAATCGCCTCATGTGTCAGGCTTACTTTTCCATCTTTTGGCGAGGAATACTGGAACAAGGAGAAAGTCGAGAATGCCGACCAGAAAAAGCAGATAACCAGCCGACTTCGGCAGTCCAAACGCCTCACGTGCAATAACGGCAAGGCCGATCACCAACATGATCGCGCCTGTAATGCGGCACAAATTAATGACCAAAAACCGATATTGCGCCTGTGCCTCTGCACGTGCCTTGTCATCCATTGGCGTCATGCAAAATCCTTCAGATAGGCCTTAAGGTCGTCCATGCTTTCGGCGATATAGTCTGCCCCTGCTTCGCGCAACTCCTCTACGCGATGATAGCCCCAATTGACTCCCACGGTCCGCGTTCCTGCTGCCCGGCCCATATGGATATCAAACACGGTATCGCCGATGACAACCGCGTTGCGCGCGTCCGCCCCTGAATCGGCTAGCGCCTGATACACCATCGACGGGTGCGGCTTCGACGGATGGCGGTCGGCAGTTTGCAGCGTAACAAACAAACCCTTGATCGCGTGGTGGTCCAGGCACCGCATGAGCCCGCGATCCGACTTGCCCGTAGCAACGCCCAACATCCATCCACCTTCGTCCATTTCGGACAATAACGAAGCCATCCCGTCATAAAGCGGTTCATCAACCAAGCCATTGTTGCGCAAGGTCAAAAACGCCGTCCGGTAGTGTTCGGCCAGATCCTGATGGCAGCTATCGTCTGCTTCGGGCAGCAAGACCCGCATGGATTCGACCAGCGACAACCCAACTACCCGCCTGATGTCATGGCGTCGCGGCGGCATCAACCCAGCGCCTTCAAACGCATGCTCCATCGCCATGCAGATATTGGCCTGGCTATCGACCAATGTCCCGTCGCAATCGAATATGGCCAGGCGTGTGAGCGATTGGGTCACCTAGCGCGATCCTCAATCCCTGAGCCGCCGCTTTTATAACCGCCTTTACCCTGCATTCCGATTGTCCCCCGGACCTCAGCCCCTTTATGCTGAAACAAGTTCAGCATGACGAGAGGGAAGTTACGTCATTCGACGATTTTTTTTGGGTGGCCGAGTTTTGGGGTAGAAGGATCATCCCTATCCCACGTTACCCTGAACTCGTTTCAGCGTCTTACTTCACTGAAACCAATATTTAGATGCTGAAACAAGTTCAGCATGAAAAATGGGGCTAAACTTCGTGCCTTTGTGTCTTCGTGCAAACCAAAAGGCGTGAAGGCTCGCACAAAGACACCAAGAAAGTAATAGAACTATTTCTTCCCAGCAGGCTTTTTGGCGGGCGCGCGCTTTGCAGGCGCCTTGCCGGTCACAGCTTTCTTGATCACGGGTTTCTTCGCCGCAATTTTCTTGCCCGCAGCCATCTGGCTGCGTTTGTTGTCCTTCGGCTTGTCAGACACCGACCCACGCGAGCGGCGTTCGCCCTTACGTTCCTTGCGCGCCGATTTGGCGATGTTGGCAGCGACGCGTTTTTTGCCCTCCGCGGTTTCGCTGAATTTCGGAGCGTCCAGCACCAGTGCATCACCCAATTCAATGTCAAAGCCCAGATCGTCAAAGCTCGCCTTCATATGCGGCGGCATATCCGCGCGTACGTCGATCTGGTGGCCAGCGGGGTGATCAATTCTGATGCGGCGCGCGTGCAAGTGCATCTTGCGGCTGATGGTGCCGGTCAGAAACGCGTCCTTGCCGCCATATTTGCCGTCGCCAACTATAGGGTGCCCAATCGCGGCCATGTGAACGCGCAACTGGTGCGTGCGGCCGGTATAGGGCTGCAATTCGACCCAGGCCGTTGCATTGCCTGCGCGTTCGACGATGCGATAGCGTGTGCGTGCCGATTGCCCGTCTTTTTCATCGACATGCATTTTCTCGCCGCCGCTGCCGGGTTGCTTGCCGATGGGCAGGTCGATGAAACCATCGGCGATGTCCGGCACGCCAACGACCAACGCCCAATACACCTTGCGTGCGGTGCGTGACGAAAATGCCTTGGCAAAATGCCCCGCAGAACGCGACGTGCGCGCCAGAAGCAACGCGCCCGACGTGTCTTTGTCCAAACGGTGGACGAGCTTCGGCCGGTTATCCAGTTCAAAGCCGAGTGCGTCCAGCAAACCATCGACATGGTTTTCGGTCTTGGTCCCACCCTGCGTGGCAAGGCCCGCCGGTTTGTTGATGACCAGCGCCGCATCATCCTTGTGGATGACCATGCTCAGTGCGAATTCCATTTCGTCGTCGGTTAGCTCTCGGCGAATCCGTGTTGGCCGCGCACTTGATGACGCAGACATATCCGCAGGCGGAACGCGCAAGGTTTGCCCTGCCAGCAAACGGTCGCCGGGCGTCGCACGCTTGCCATCGACGCGCAATTGCCCCGTGCGCGCCCAGCGCGACACGATATTGAATGACGCGTCCGGCAGATGCCGTTTGAACCATCGGTCCAGCCTGATGCCATCATCATCGGGGGCAACGACAAATTGCCGGATGCCTTTTTCGTCGTTCTTACTCATGCCCAAATTGCCTTTGCTATCGCCATCCCGGCGAACACTGCGCCAAGCGCCAATAATACCGACACGACGGCATAGGTTGCCGCCATGCCCATCTGTCCGCGCTGAACCATCTGCGCCATTTCGAGGCTGAAGGCACTGAAAGTCGTGAAGCCGCCCAAAACGCCGACACCCAGAAACAGGCGCAACGGTTCAGCCGCGCTGTCCCCACGCATCAACCACATCGCCAAGACGCCCATGCACAACCCGCCTGCGATATTTGCGGCAAAGGTCGGCCATGGCCAGCCAGCGGCGCTGACGGGCAGCGCACGGGACAAGCCATAACGCAATGCTGCGCCTATGGCTCCACCGGACATGACAAGGACGATGGGGTTCATCGCCGCGCTTTAGCCGCGCTTGGTCGTAAAAGCCAGTCAAAGGAATTTCGCGCACCTACGCCAACTTGGGGTGAATTGGTTCGCCTTTAATACGGGTCAAACGGCAGCGCGGGATCAACCCGCCACGTTCGCAGACGCATCAGGTGCACGTTGCGGCCCACATGCCGTCAATGGCAGTGCGAGCATCAGTCCGATCAGCAACGGTATCGTAAGCCGCCCGAAGATATAGCGTTTACGGGAATTTTTTTGTGTCATAGCCCCCCGCTGCATTGAATGCGCCGTAATTAACAGCCATAAAATTGGTTAATCGGAGCGAACCGGCACAGGACACGCAACGACGCGGTATCACTGTATCAGCGCGGGACGCCTGTGGCGCGCTCCTTAACAAGTTCGCCACACAGGCGTTATTTTACAACTCCGCGATAGCTCACATTGCGTTGTGTTCCGGGCGCAATAGCATCGGCAAATACCCATCGGACATGAGTCACGTCGTCTGCTGACGCCGCGCGTTCAACCTCGGACGCGCCAGTTGCGTCCTTAACTTTGACTTTTAACGAGCCAAGCTGGCCCCAGACATTACCGCCATCAACCGATACTTCAGCCCAATCTTCGGCCACCGACGCAAATCGTACAGCGGCTGGCATCGGGTTCGTGGCCCTGAAACCAATTGCCGGTTCCGTGCCGGTGTTGTTGACTGACAAGGTAAACACCACATTATCGCCTGGGACAACGGCAATATCCTTGGGCGTGTACAAGTTTGCTTTTTCATTTCCGCTGACGTCTTTCTCGATCCGCTCTATCTTCACATCACTGCGCAATGTCACGGGCGAAGGCCTGTTCTGCGTTTGGGCATGCGCCTGCCCCATGACTAGCCCACTTGCCAAAGTCGCCGCTACCACCGCAATTGCAGTGACGGATGCACCAAATTTCAATTTCATGGTCTATCTTGCCTTATCTGGTCCAACAGTATCCTGTCCTGCATATTATCGCCCAGCGATGGTTAACGGACGGTAAATCGGCGCGTCTAAACCATGCCGATAGCAATTCCGCCAAGCGCCGCTGCGAACAGGACCGCGATAACATTCCAACCAAGCCGAAAAACCAGAAAAGCCGCCATCACGGACAGCACAGCTGCGCGCCAATCAAACGTTGCAATATCTGGCCAGTATAGCCGCACCGGACCAAATTGCCGTTCGCCAACCCCACTAAACAGAACATGCAGTGCAAACCACGCAGTCAGATTGGCGATGACGCCGACAACTGCCGCAGTCAATGTAGCGAGCCCGCCTTTTAGCCATTTCGCATTTTCCATCCGCTCAATCCATGGCGCAAAGGCGAATATCCACAAAAAGCATGGCGCAAAGGTAACCCACGTCGTCAGCCCGGCGCCGATGATCCCGGCCACTAACGGTGTGAAAGGCTCCGGCGCACGAAACGCCGCGAGATAACCGACAAATTGGGTAACCAGAATCAACGGACCAGGTGTTGTTTCTGCCAATCCCAACCCATCGGCCATTTCACGTGGTGATAGCCAGCCAAATCCGTTCACCGCCTCCTGCGCCATATAGGCCAACACTGCATATGCCCCGCCAAAGGTAACCAATGCGAGCTGCGAGAAAAAAATGCCAATGTCCCAAAGCACGTGGTCACGGCCCAATGTCAGCAGGACAACCAGCAATGGCAAAGCCCAAATCAGGCTCCATATGAAAATGGCCTTCATGGACATTCGCCAGGGCTTCGCGACAGACTTGTTCACGGCGCCATTCGCCTTGAGCGCCAACCATCCGGGCCGGCGGTTCGCAACAAACATCCCGATCGTACCAGCGCCAAGCACAACGACGGGAAACGGCAGGTTGAAGAAAAACAGCGCAATGAAA
>JANPKN010000022.1:0-2406 GCA_031426075.1 Sphingomonadaceae bacterium | reverse complement strand
CTTCTGCGTCAATGAGGATCCACGATTTTTCGACGTCTTGTGGACGGATCGATTTCGTAACTCTGGATAGCGTTTTCATCGCTAATCGCACCTTTCGAAATTTTGTAGATGTGCAGAATCAAGAATGATCCACACGCGAAGAGGTGCCAATGACGGTGAAAGCCCTGATAGTCAAGCAAAAGCGGGCGTTTTACGACGGGTATAATAATACCTCTGAATATTCGACCCTATTCGCGTCCCAATATATGCGCGCCCCACACGGTTGTAGCGACAACCAAAGCGCCGACTGCCTGATGCGATACCGCCAGCACGATGTTCACGCCAGTCATCACCGTAGCGATGCCCAAAATGATCTGAACTCCAAAGGCGCTATGAATGGCAACGGACGCGCTGCGTACACCTGCTTTTCTGACACGGCGCGACAGCAGGACCAAAGCAATGACCGCAACCCATGCCCACCAGCGGTGGACAAAATGGGTGAGAAACGGATCATTGATAAGCGCATAAAAAGGGCCGTTTGCGGTATCTACGCCGTCTGGATAAAGCCGGTCGTTCATTAGCGGCCAAGTGTTGGAAACATAACCAGCGTTCAAGCCAGCGACCCATGCACCAAAAAGCATCTGGATAAACAGAACCGCAAAAACGACCGCAGTAAACCGCGTAATTTTGGCAGGCTTTGCAGCGGGATTTTTCACCAGCGCCTTCAAATCCAGCGCCGTCCAGACTAGCCCGCCCAAAATGATGAGCGCCGTGAGCAAATGCACGGCAAGGCGATAATGGCTGACATCTGTGCGCGCCGAAAGACCAGACGAGACCATCCACCAGCCTATCGTCCCTTGAAGTCCGCCCAAGGCCAGCAATGCAAGCAATCGCGGCTTGTAGCCCGTCGGAATAGCTTGCTTCACCCAGAACCAAGCCAGCGGCAATGCGAAGGCCAAACCAATCACCCGGCCAAGTAAACGGTGCACCCATTCCCAGAAATAGATGAACTTGAACTCCGCCAGCGTCATGCCTGCAGGGCCGTTTATCTCGGTATATTCAGGGATCTGCTTATATTTCTCAAACTCCGACGCCCAGCTTGCTTCGCTAAGCGGTGGCAACGCGCCTGTAATTGGTTTCCATTCGGTAATCGACAATCCCGATTCCGTAAGCCGCGTGATGCCGCCGACCACGACCATCGCAAATACAAGACCAGCAACGCACATCAGCCAAGTGATCAAAGCCGTAGGTCGCGCAACGCGGGATTGTGGCACGGCATTGGTCTTGATCGCGATTTCCATGAATGGCGATATGCCGCGTAACGCGAAACCCTGCAAGCGGTGCTGATTGCAAAAACTGCTAACATGGCTGCAAAATTGGTGATGTAATGTTGTAACGTGCACCGAATCAGTGTAGGGCCGCAGTCATGGCGCAAGTTTGGAACAAATGGCGGTGGGATGGACTCGGGTTGAGCATTGCAGGGCTATGCCTGTTGCATTGCCTCATAACGACGCTCTTGCTTGTAGTTTTTGCATCAGCAGGCGGCCTTTTTCTGAATCCGCTCATCCATGAAATCGGGCTGTTGCTCGCGATTGCCCTTGGCATTTTAGCACTGGGCAAGGGCTTTCGTGACCATGGGCTGTTCATGCCGGCTTTCGTCGGCGCGCTTGGCATTGGCATGATGGGCGGTGCTCTGACTCTCCCGCACGGCCGAATGGAAATCGCCTGGACGGTCACAGGCATTATCTTTCTGGCACTAGGACATCTGCTCAATCAACGGGCCAAGAATTGAACCCCAAATGACGGCCGATTGACCCGCCGCGTGCCACGGCCTACATCGGATATATGGCAGCACATCACCATCACGAACATGCAGGCGCTTCGCTTGCGCACGCCGCGGAAGCTGCGCTTATTGAAGCGGGCGAACAATGGACCGATATGCGGTCAGACATTTTTGCGGTGCTCGCGACCTTTGAAAAGCCAGCTTCGGCTTATGATATTGCCGACCTTGTTTCGCAACGGCGCGGCAAGCGCGTCGCGCCTAATAGCGTCTACCGCATATTGGACCTTTTCGTAGCGACGAACCTTGCGCGCCGCGTGGAAAGCGCCAATGCCTATATCGCCAACTCGCACCCGGGATGTATGCATGATTGCATTTTCCTCATCTGCGATAGCTGCGGTACTGCGACCCATATCGACAATGACGCCCTAACCATGAGCGTTCGTGCAGCGGCGGAACATGCTGGTTTTGCAGAAGTTCGCCCCGTTATTGAAGTGCGCGGGAAATGTGCCGATTGCGGTTGAAGTATCCGCAATTACCCGTTCGACAGCCCGATAAAACGGCGCTAAAGCTTACCACATGACACATTCGCCTGACACGCCGTTACTTGATACGGTTAAAGTGCCCTCGGACCTTCGCAATCTTGC
>JANPKN010000021.1:0-2301 GCA_031426075.1 Sphingomonadaceae bacterium | reverse complement strand
GTGGACGCGCCATTCGTTGCCTTGCTGTCATTGATGAACAATACGCCGTTGCGTTCGGCAACGACTTCCATCCGGTGGGCAAGCCCCTTGAAACTGCGCATCGCTGGCCGCCACTGGGCCTCGGTGAGCCCAAGCGATTCTGCGATGGCGATGGCCACCGCTATATTCTGTAAATTATGCGGCCCTTGAAGCGAGGGCCAATCAGCCTGGCCGTGCACAGATTGCGGATCGGCCAGATGTACAAACTCGGCCCCGCGCCGTGCGCGCACTTCGCGATAAACACGCTCGGTATCGGCATCGCCCTTGCCAAAGACGGCAAACTCGCGTCCCTGCTGCATGTCGAACAGGCGCGCTTTTGACGCCATATAGCCTTCATAGCCGTCATAGCGGTCAAGATGATCAGGCGAGAGGTTGATCAAGGCAGCGGCATCGCACGCGAGCGTATGCGTGATATCAATCTGGTAGCTTGAAAGCTCAAGCACATAAACGCCGCCAGCTGGCAACGGCACTTGGGACAAAATCGGCAGACCAATGTTGCCGCCCATGCGGACGGGTATCGCCGCGCTTTTCAACAAATGGTGCACCAACGCCGTGGTGGTGGATTTGCCGTTGGTCCCGGTAATGCCGACCACGCGGTGGGGCGGCAGGTTCGACCGCGCCATCGCGAACAATTCCATATCGCCAATGAGCGGCAGGCCCGCCTCCCTTGCCTTGTCAGCGATTGGGTGGCGGTTGATGGGAACACCGGGTGAAACAACAATCGCCTCATAACCTGACAGATCGCTGAGCAGCGGATCGGCAATCGTTGCAATGTCGGCGACCTTGGCACGCGCGCTTTCGTCATTGTCCCACGCCATTATTTCCGCGCCGCCCGCGACAAGCGCATGCGCAGCCGAAAGGCCGGAGCGCGCAAGTCCCAATATTGCGAACTTCCGGTCTTTAAAGGCAGGGGTAGTGATCATCTGAGTTTAAGGGTCGATAGCCCTGCAAGCGCCAATACGAAAGCGACAATCCAGAAGCGGATGACAACGGTTGGTTCCGACCATCCAAGCTGTTCAAAATGGTGGTGGATGGGCGCCATCCGGAAGATACGCTTGCCCGTCCGCTTGAACCAGAACACCTGAATGATGACCGACAGCGCTTCGACCACAAACAGGCCGCCGATAATGGCGAGAACAAATTCATGGTGCGCCACAACGGCAATCGCGCCCAATGTCCCACCCAAGGCAAGGCTTCCTGTGTCGCCCATAAATACTGCTGCTGGCGGGGCGTTGAACCACAGAAAGGCAAGGCCAGCGCCGACAATCGCGCCGCACAGCATCGCAAGGTCACCTGCCCCCAGGAAGAACGGAATGCCGAGATATTCCGCATATTTCGCGTTGCCGACCATGTACACGATTAACATGAAGGCGATGGATGCGATGATGACGGGCATGGTCGCAAGACCATCCAATCCATCGGTCAAATTTACCGCGTTGCCAAAAGACACAATCACAAATGCGCCAAAGGGCACATACCACCAACCAAGGTCGATGACGGGGCCATTGACGAAGGGTAGGTATAGGTTGCCGCCCGATTGCCAGACGATCAGCGACACCGCGACGCCAGCAATGGCAAACTCCCACAACAAACGGACCTTTCCGGACACGCCCTTGTGGCTGCGCTTCTTGACCTTGTCATAATCGTCCAGAAACCCGACGGTGCCAAAGCCGACCGTCACCAGCAAACAGGCCCAGACGTAGATGTTTTTCAGGTCCATCCACAACAGCATCGAAATGCCGACAGACACCAAGATCATCAGCCCACCCATCGTTGGCGTGCCGACCTTGGCAAGGTGCGATTGTGGGCCGTCACTACGAATGGGTTGGCCCTTGCCCTGACGCACACGAAGCATGTTGATGAAGCGAGGTCCGATCATCAATCCGATGATCAACGCCGTCGCAACCGCCGCACCTGACCTGAAACTGAGGTAGCGAATAAGGTTAAAAATACCCGGAAACCCAAGATATTCGGCCAGAACATATAGCATCAGTTTTTCCCACCCGTCAGCGCGCTGACGATGGTGGAAAGTCCCATTGAGTTGGAACCTTTGACCAAAACCGTATCCGATGCGCAAAGATATCGTTGCAGAAGGGCCAATGCCTCCTGCGCGGTCGCGCAATGCGCGAATTCCTCCGGTCCCTCAACCCCTGCATTCAACTCTTCGGCGAGAATTTCCATCTCTTTACCGACGAGGATCGCAAAATCGACCTTTGCGGCGGCCAAGGGTGCGGCAAGCGCGCGGTGATAATGATCACCTTT
>JANPKN010000020.1:0-5758 GCA_031426075.1 Sphingomonadaceae bacterium | reverse complement strand
AAGATGGCGGCTTTGCTACCAACGAATTTGAAGCAACGCTCACGCGTATTGGCGCAAGCACGCGTTTCAACTTGGATGTTGAGTTGGAGCGCTCCACTGCCCTGACGGAATCCGAGCGCGATCTGATCTCGTCCGGTGGTTCCTTGTTGGCACGCGGCGGCAATATCAGCGGCCTTGGTCCCAATGGCGAGATTTCGCCTGCCCTGAGCGCTCTGGCGGCTGGTAATGTGACTGAGGCTGGCGTTCCTTTAGGCATATCCAACCCCTCGTTGTTACAGTTTGCCGGTAATGCAAACCGACTGAACGACAGTGATATTGGCGATGCACGTACGTTGCTGCCAAAAACCGAACGGCTCGAGGTCAACGGAACATGGAGCCGGTCGCTTGGACCGCAGACGGTTCTGTCGCTCAACGCCAACTACGCACTGACTGGTAGTGAATCATTGCTTGGTTTGCCCGGCACCAGTTTTGTCGTGCCCGGCACCAGCCCGTTTTCACCTTTCGGGCAAGATGTAACGCTTAGCAGATATTTTGATACGCCACGCCCGCTTGAGCGCCAAAGCGAAACACATGTGTTTCAGACGGGCAGCACCTTTAATCATTTGCTTGGCGGATGGCGCTGGACAGTTACTGGTAGCTATGCGCGCACCGCGAACGACACACGCACCACGCGGAATGCAGATTTCACGGCATTGCGCGCTGGCGTGCTAGCCGGAACCATTAACCCCTTTGCCGCCGATTTTGGCGCAAATTTGCTATTCCAAGCACCCGACCTGGCCAGCAGCCTGAACCAGAATATCGATGTGCGCAGTACGCTTGCGGGTACGCCACTCACATTGCCCGCTGGCGATGTGCAAATGACTTTTGCCTCGGGCTTTACCAGGCAAATGCTGGACAGCGAAACATGGCGCTCCGGCGTTACGACCGATGTATCTTTGCGCCGGAACATCATGAACCATTCGGTAAACGCCGAGTTGCCGCTCACTGGCCGAGATTTCGGCATTGGCTCCACGATTGGCGAATGGTCAGTCAATGGTAACATCGGATATAGTGACCTATCCGATTTCGGCAAATTGCTGGAATATGGCGCGGGCTTGCGCTGGGCGCCTGCACGCAATCTCACCTTTCAGGCATCGATCACTGGCGATGAAAACGCGCCGGGTATTGGCCAGTTGGGCAATCCCACGTTAGTCACGCCCAATGTCGCGACATATGATTTTACCCGCGGCGAAAGCCTGTTCATCAACGTCATCACAGGCGGCAACCCTGCCCTGATTGGCGAGAAGCGGCGCGACCTTATCCTGAATGCTAACTGGAGCCCCGATTTCATCAAGGATTTCGCACTTCAATTCAGCTATTTTAAAAACAACAGCCGTAATACGACGGCTTCATTCCCATTACTCACGCCAGAGATTGAAGCTGCATTTGCCAGTCGCGTCGTGCGTGATGTCGATGGCCGCTTGGTTAGCATTGACCAGCGCCCCGTAAACTTCGACCGCGAAACATCGCAACGCATCCGCTGGGGCTTTAACGTGTCGGGCAATCTCGGCGCAGAAACGCCTGCAGGCGGTCCTCCTGGTGCCACAGGAGCACCCCGCGGGCCGCGCGGTGCAGCCGCAGGCGGATCCCCGGGTGGGCAACGTGCGGGTGGCGGCGGACGCGGTTTTGGCGGCGGTGGCCGCTTTGGTGCACCCGGCGGCGGGCAACCAAGCCGGTGGAACATCGCTTTGTATCACACCTACCGCATTCAGGAAGAAATTCTGATCCGTCCTGGCGTACCTGTGCTCGATCTACTGAACGGTTCGGCCACAAGCAGCAATGGCGGCGCGTCACGGCATGAAGTGGAGCTTTCGGGTGGTATGTTCCACAAGGGCTTTGGTCTACGCCTGCAAGGCACGTACAAGAGTGGCACAACAGCCGATGGCACCGGACTTCCCGGCAGCAACGATCTTCGATTTAGCGACATCGCTGCGGTCAACGCGTTTCTGTTCGTCAATCTCGACCAGCAGGCCAAAGTGGTCAAGGCCGTTCCGTTCCTAAAGGGCAGCCGTATCACGCTACGTGTTGAAAATATCCTCAACGATATCGTCGATGTGCGCGATCAAAATGGCAATGTTCCACTTGGGTATCAGCAAGGATATATCGACCCGCGCGGCCGCGTCTTTGAATTGAGCTTTAGAAAGCGGTTCTGACGAACGCGGCGCTGACTAGCCTCACCGCCTGATCTAGCAAAAACCCCGCCGAAATCGCTTCCGGCGGGGTTTTTGTTACTTAATGTTGGTGCGGTATTATATGCCGCCATGGGCCAGTGCTGCCAACAGAAGCAAGGCCACGATGTTCGTGATCTTGATCATCGGGTTCACAGCAGGTCCAGCGGTGTCTTTGTAAGGGTCACCAACAGTATCGCCGGTTACGGCTGCCTTATGGGCCTCCGAACCTTTGCCGCCATGGTTGCCGTCTTCGATGTACTTCTTGGCATTGTCCCATGCGCCGCCACCTGATGTCATCGAGATGGCAACGAACAGTCCGCCCACAATCACACCCAGGAGGAGCGCGCCGAGAGCAGCAAAGCCCTCTGCCTGACCTGCAACGGCAGTGATGATGAAATACACCGCAATTGGCGTCAGTACGGGCAGCAAGGATGGGATGATCATCTCTTTAATGGCTGCCTTGGTTACCAAGTCGACAGTACGTGCATAATCCGGCTTTGACGCATAGGTCATGATGCCGGGGTCGTTCGCGAACTGGTCACGCACGTCCTTCACCACTTCACCAGCTGCACGGCCCACAGCGGTCATGCCCATCGCACCGAAAAGGTACGGCAGAAGCGCGCCAAGCAGAAGCCCGACGATGACATAGGGGTTTTCAAGGCTGAAATTAACCTCAAGCTCAGGGAAATATTCCCTAAGGTCAGCGGTGTAGCATGCGAACAGTACCAAAGCCGCAAGTCCAGCCGAACCAATGGCATATCCCTTAGTCACAGCCTTTGTGGTGTTGCCAACGGCGTCCAAAGCATCGGTCTTTTCACGGACGGATTCGTCAAGCCCGGCCATTTCGGCAATACCACCGGCGTTGTCGGTCACGGGACCATATGCGTCGAGCGCCACGACCATGCCAGCCAATGCCAACATGGCAGTTGCGGCAAAGGCAATGCCGATGACGCCAGCTAGCTGATACGCAATGATAATACCCGCACAGATCACAATCGTTGGCATCGCGGTCGATTCAAGACTGATCGCCAGACCTTGAATGACGTTTGTGCCGTGGCCCGTTTCCGACGCCTTCGCAATCGAACGAACCGGACGGTAATTGGTGCCGGTATAATATTCGGTGATCCAGATGATCAGGCCAGTGATGACAAGACCAAGCAGCGAACAATAGAACAATGTCCTGCCGTTAAACCCGCCAACATCGGTTTCCATGCCGCCAAGCGCATAGTCGATCGCGAACCAGATGGCCGGAACCGACAACACGGCAGTGACCAAAAAGCCCTTGTACATTGCACCCATGATGTTCTTTCCGCCGCCAAGACGGACGAAATAGGTGCCAACGATCGACGTGATAATGCAAACGCCGCCAATCAGCAGCGGCAAGCTCATGAGGTTCAGGAACAACGCACTGTCCGTCACACCCTGCACCAGCAGAGCGATAAGGACCATCGTTGCGCCAACGGTCACAACATAGGTTTCGAAAAGGTCAGCAGCCATGCCAGCGCAATCGCCCACATTGTCGCCGACGTTATCGGCAATAACCGCTGGGTTGCGTGGATCGTCCTCTGGGATACCAGCCTCGACCTTGCCGACAAGATCGGCGCCGACGTCAGCGGCCTTGGTAAAGATACCACCTCCCAAACGCGCAAAGATCGAAATCAGCGACGCGCCGAATGCCAAGGCAACGAGCGCATCGATCACAGGACGGCTATTAGGAGCCATCATTGCGACATTGGTGAGATACAAGAAGAAGCCGGCAATCGCGAGCAACGCAAGACCAGCCACCAGCATACCGGTAATGGCCCCGGCACGGAATGCCATGGTCAAACCGGCCTGAAGCCCCGTCTGTGCTGCAGCCGCCGTACGCACGTTAGCGCGTACCGAGATATTCATCCCGATATAGCCCGCTACGCCCGAAAGCACCGCGCCAATCACGAAGCCAACGGTCGGAATAGCTCCTAGAAACAGCGCCACAAGCACTGCGACAGCAACGCCAACAATTGCGATGGTGCGGTATTGACGGCCAAGATAGGCCTTTGCCCCTTCCTGAATGGCCGCAGCGATTTCCTGCATTTTTTCATTGCCAGCCGAGGCGCTTAGCACTTGGCGGCTGGTTACGATACCGTACACGACGGCGAGCAACCCGCATAATATTGCGATAATTGTTAGAGACATGAAATTATCTCTCCCCTCCTGTTTTGTCTAAACAACAATTGTTGACGCTCTCCTCCCGAGAAACGCAAGCCGTCAGCGTATAAAGCTGCATCGTCAGCTATGGCAACCCATTAAACGCCGCCATTTCTGCCGCTTACATCATTGATGTTGATAACCGAGGGTGGGCGGCAGTTTCACCGGATTTGCACCGTCTTTCAAGGTCAGGCCGCCGCCGGAAAGCACGCGACCAATGGCAGTTGCAGGCACGGGCAGCGCGGCTTCGGGCGATATTGTGAACAACAATTGATAGTCATCGCCCCAGCTTGCGGCCTGCATACGGCTTTCAAGGCTATCGGTGCGGTAGCTGGCGTAAAGCGGTGACAATGGCACGCAGGCAAGATCAATCTCGATCCCAATCTGACTGGCGGTCGCCAGTCGTTCCGCATCGAGCAGCAAGCCGTCCGACACATCCATCATGGCTGTCACGAAAGGCGCAAGTGCTTGGCCATCGGCGACCCGCGCCACTGGCCGGTTAAACGCATCGGCCAACGGCCCTACCTCGTCAAAGCCAGCGTCAATAAGCTCAAATCCGGCTAGCGCATCCCCTAGTGTGCCCGTCACGTACAATATGTCGCCAACCTGCGCGCCAGAACGCGACGGGACGGGGCGATGGGTAGCCAGCCCAAGCGCAGTAAGCCCCAGTGCCCTTTTATCCCCGCGATTGGCCACTGTATCACCACCGAGCAGAGCAACATTATAATGCGCCAGCGCCTTTTCCAGACCAGCTGCAAACGCCCTGTCCCACGCATCTTCGCCCAGCATGAAGCCAAGCAGCACGCCAATCGGCGTAGCACCCTTCGCCGCAAGATCAGAGAGGTTGGAGGCCAGTAATTTCCATGCCACATCCGCGGGGTTAGCGTTTGACCGGAAATGTACGCCTTCTGCCATCATATCATGCGTGATGACCAATGACGCGTCCCCCATGTCGATGACCGCGACATCGTCGAGCAACCCGCGTGCCGCAGGGTCATTGGCAAAGCCACGCAGAATGTTGATGAAGGTCGATTCAGTGGTCATAGCGCAACGTTAACGCATCGCAGTGCCATTCCGAACCATAATTCGGAAATATTACCTCAGCGGGCGCGGACGTCCTTTGCAACGGCATCCAGCAGGCCATTGACGAACTTTGCGTCCTTCTTGTCGAAAAAGGCATGCGCGACATCGAGATATTCATCGATGACCGTCGCGGTGGGTACATCTGGCCGCGCGATTAATTCATAGGTGCCGCAGCGTAAAAGCTGAAGCATCGTTTTGTCGAGACGCTCCATCTTCCATTTTTCGCCAAGCTTGCCGTCGACCAGAGCGTCAATTTCTTCGCGGCGCGCATCAACGCC
>JANPKN010000019.1:0-11070 GCA_031426075.1 Sphingomonadaceae bacterium | reverse complement strand
CCCAATATAGAAGTTCATGTAGCTGGCCGGAACGATCTCGCCATCTTGGATGAGTTTTCCGACAGAGGGCATTATCGTCACCTTACATCCAAACGCCGCGGCACGTTGGCAGGCGTCCCCATATACCGCGTTATTGGGATCATCCGGACCGGCACCTTGCGGAATGAGAATATGGTTCTCGCCAACGAAGCGGGCGAGATTGTCGATATGGCCGTCGGTATGGTCGTTCGTAAGGCCATCGCCTAACCACAGCAGCCTTTCAATTCCCAGATCAATGCGCAATCGGGCTTCAATATCAGCTTTGCCGAGACCCGGATTACGGTTGGGATTTAAAAGGCAATCAGCCGTTGTTGCTGCAAGCCCTGCGCCGTCCACGTCGATTGAGCCACCTTCCAATATCCAATCAACCTTTGTTACTTCAAACCCGGCCTCGGTGGCCAGTTCATGGCCGATGGTCAAATCGCCGGGGTAATCGAATCGGCCACCCCAGCCATTAAAGCCAAAATCGCGGGCGATTCGGCGATCGCCGTCCTTCACGATGATGGAGCCAGTATCGCGCAACCAGACGTCGCCTATATGACGTTGTTCGACATGAACACCGCCGTCCACAAGTCCAGCGGCAATCGCGGCGGCCTCAGAACCGCCGGCAATCACATGGACACGCTCACCGCTGCCTGATGCGTGGACAGCGTTGGCAAATGCGGCAATCTGCTGCTGCGCGCGATGCAGTGGCTCACCCCAGGCATCTGCCGAACTTGGAAACCCAATCCAGACCAGTTCATGGGGTGCCCATTCCGCGGGCATTCGAAAGGTCATGCGCTTATTTCCCGCTGCGGCTCTTGTCGCGAACGGCGCGGAATTCGTCGCCCTCGTTCCAGTTTGGCCAAGCATCGGTCATCGCGAGCATCCGGCCAACACGGTAATAAAGTTTCAGATCCGACATAACGCCTGACCAATCCCAATTTTCGTCAAATTCGTCGCCAGGCGCATGGTAGCGGTTCTTTTCATAATCGTCGGCGGCTGCCTTGGCTGCAGCCTTGCCGCCAGTAATTAGGTCATCGCCACCTTCAAAATAGACCATCGGTACGCCGAGCTTAGCGAAGCTGAAATGGTCGGATCGATAATAGAAGCCTTTTTCGGGCGTTGGCTCCATTTCGGGCGTGCGGCCTTCGGATTTTGCAGCTGCTACCAAATAGGTATCCAACTGCGACTTGCCTTTGCCGATAACGGTCAGGTTCTTCGCAGGGCCTGACATCGAAAACGCATCCATGTTCACGCCGCCAACCGTTTGTGACAGTGGGTAGATCGGATTTTCGGCGTAATATTTCGAGCCGAGCAAGCCACTTTCTTCGGCAGTGACCGCCAGGAATACCACTGACCGCTCAGGCGCGCCAGCCTTGGTAAAACCTTCGGCAAGTGCGACAAGCGCAGCTGTGCCGGTCGCATTGTCGACGGCACCGTTGCAAATGTCGTCGCCATCGGCAGCCGCGGTGCAGCGTCCCAAATGGTCCCAATGGGCGGTGTAGAGAACATATTCGTCGGCACGTTTTGTGCCTTTCATGACGCCGATGACGTTCTTACTGGCCTTGCGTGCGATGTCGTTTTCGAAATTGAGCGATGCCGTGAGGTTCAGAGGCACTGCCTTGAAACCCTTCTGCTTTGCCGCAGCCATTTGTTTTTCAAGGTCTTGCCCTGCCGCATCGAAGATTTCCTTTGCGACAGATTTCTGGACCCAGCCATTGGCTTGAGTTTGGCTTTTTCCGCCATCTTTCGACTGGGCAAGGAACTGTGTTCCGGTCCAGCTCGAATTGACGACATTCCAGCCATAAGCCGCAGGAGCATCGTCGTGGATAATCAGAACGGCTGCAGCGCCTTGACGCGCGGCTTCTTCATATTTGTAGGTCCAGCGGCCATAATAGGTCATCGCCCTGCCGCCGAAGGGGCCATCAAGGCCGTCGCTTTCAAAGTCGGGGTCATTGACCATTACGACCACAGTCTTGCGATTTACATCAACGCCCGCATAGTCGTTCCAACCCTTTTCTGGGGCGACAATGCCATGTCCGACAAAGACCAAGTCGCTTTGCTTAATTTCGGTTTTTTCTGTTTCGCGATAGCTGCCGATGACATATTCGTCGCCATACGCAAATGACATGGCCTTCCCACTGCGGTCGGCGATGCTCAGCGCCGAGACATTTTTAGCGGTGATTTCGATCAGTGGAACGTCCTGCGTCCAGCTGCCATTATTGCCGGGCTCAAGCCCTGCTGCCTTAAATTTCGATATCAGATAGGCCACAGTCTTTTCTTCGCCAGCAGACCCTGGTGCACGGCCTTCATAAGTGTCGAGCGACAATTCTCGCGTAACGTCCTTCATCGTCTTTTCTGATAAAGCGGGAACGTCAATTTCGGGAAATGCCGATGCCTCGATAACCGGCGGTTCCGCCTTCTGGCAGGCGGAGGTCAAGGCGAGCGCGGAAACAAGGGCCAAGGAAAGTAGGCGCATCAAATTCTCCTAAGAGGAAATATTATTGCGCGCCTTCTGCCAGACCTGTCCGTTGGGCTCAAACAAAAAAGGCGGCCACATGGACCGCCTTTTTCGTAAGCTTTTTAGGAAAATTAACGCGAATAGAATTCGACGACCAGATTTGGTTCCATCTTCACTGGGTAAGGCACTTCGTCCAGCGTTGGTACGCGTGCGAAGGTAACCTTGTCGTTGCCGTCAACGGCAATATATTCAGGAATGTCACGCTCTGCGAGGCCTTGCGCTTCGATAACCAAAGCCATTTCCTTGGCCTTCGCGCCGAGGCTGATAACGTCACCAACGGCAACCTGACGGCTGGCGATGTTGCACTTCACGCCGTTGACGCGAATGTGACCATGGCTGACGATCTGGCGTGCAGCAAAAATGGTTGGGGCAAACTTTGCGCGGTACACAACCATGTCCAAACGACGCTCAAGCAGACCAATAAGGTTCTGCGAAGTATCGCCCTTCATGTTGCTGGCTTCCTGATAGGCGCGCTTGAACTGCTTTTCAGTTACGTCGCCATAATAGCCCTTAAGCTTTTGCTTGGCGCGCAGCTGAATACCGTAGTCAGACAGCTTCCCCTTGCGGCGCTGACCATGCTGGCCTGGGCCATATTCGCGCTTGTTTACTGGTGATTTTGGACGGCCCCAGATGTTTTCACCCATCCGGCGGTCAAGTTTGTACTTCGAGCTTTTGCGCATCGACATATTCAGTCTCCAATTGCTAACAACGTTGTTTCCGGTACCGCGCGACACGTCTGGGACGTGCCGGACACCTGCTTCACCGGAATGCAGGGTCGATTGCGAAGCGGCGCCTATGGCCGCTGAAGGGTCTTATGTCAACATCTGGCTCGACTTTAGAAGCGCTGAATCGTAAAGGCGCTGCGATGAGCAGCACCGACAGCCCCATTGAACCCGAAAACTGCAACAACATGACAGAAGTCCGAGCAGGCGTCGACGTGGTCGATGCGAAGCTGGTCGAACTTCTCGCGGTGCGCTTTGCGTATATGGACGCTGCGGCGCGCATCAAAACCGACCGCGGGGCTGTCCGTGACGAAGCGCGCAAGCAACAGGTGTTGAGGCACGTGCAGGACGCTGCGCACCAGACAGGGATACCCGTCGACGTAATTGCCGATCTGTGGGAGCGGCTTATCGAAGCTTCTATTGCCTATGAACTGGACCAATGGGACGCCAGCCGCGTTTGACACCGGAAATCACGGCGTCGATGCTGCTAAACCCTTAACTGTCAGCTTGTCGCCGTCTGTTAAGGGTGGTCAGAACGCCGCGTAATGTCCTTACTTCATATGCGTTCCAGGCTGGCTTTGTCAGCAGATTGCGCAAGGTACGGCGCGTAACCGGCGCGCGGTCGATCGGTGTGAAATAATTCAGCGGCTCAAGCATAGAGTCTAACTGCGCGATAAGACCGTCGAGTTCAAACTGCGATGCCGGTGGTTCCAAATCTGTTTTTGGTGGGCTCGCCAGCGTTTGGGTTTTCGACCATTCATAGGCGCATAGAATCACCGCTTGCGCCAGGTTTAGCGAGCCAAACTCCGGATTGATCGGCACGGTGATGATTGCGCGAGCGACGTTGACCTCATCGCTTTCAAGTCCTGATCGTTCGGCCCCAAACAATATCGCACTTCTCCCCGCATTGCCTAGAACCTCCTGGGCAGCGGTTTCGGGCGTGATGACTGGCTTTGTGACGCCACGTTTTCGCACCGTTGTGGCATAGACATGCGCGATATCCGCGGTCGCTTCTGCAAGTGTCGGGAAGACTTGGGCATTAGCTAGCACAATGTCAGCGCCAGATGCGGCTGGGCCGGCATTGGGGTTTGGCCATCCGTCGCGTGGCGCAACGAGGCGCATTTCGGTAAGGCCAAAGTTCAGCATGGCGCGGGCGGCCTTGCCGATGTTTTCGCCCAGTTGCGGACGACAGAGAATGATAATGGGTGGCGCGCTCATTTTTGTGCCGCTTCAACCACGCTCCCTGCGAAGTCCTCAAAGTCTTTTGCTTCGCTGAAATCTTTATAGACCGAAGCAAACCGGATATACGCCACGCTGTCGAGCGCTTTGAGCCCATCCATAACGAATTCGCCGATCCGTTTGGATTCGATCTCGCTCTCACCCAACGTCTCAAGCTGCCGCTGGATCGCCGACGCAAGCTTTTCAATCTGCGTATTGTCCACCGGTCGCTTGCGACATGCGACCGACAGCGAACGTTCCAGCTTCTCCCGGTCAAACGGCTCGCGCTTTCCCTCAGTCTTGATCACCAAAAGCTCTCGCAACTGAATGCGTTCAAAGGTTGTGAAACGCCCACCGCAACCTTCGCACTGCCGTCGACGGCGGATCGCGCTATTGTCTTCAGTGGGACGGCTGTCCTTTACCTGGCTATCGTCATGTCCGCAAAATGGGCAGCGCAATTATTTTTCCTGATTCTTTTTCTTGTTCACATGCCGGTAGGCGACAATACCTGCGCCAATCAACGCCCCAGTGGCGAGACCAATTGGAGCAATGATGCCAGCAGCAGCGCCGATGGCAGCGCCGCCAGCAACTTTTTTCACCGTGTCCTGATCGGCGAGATGCTTGCCTGTATGAAACGCGTCCTTGGTCGCGCCCCAAAGCTCATCTGCTGCCTCGCCGACATAGTGGCGAGCTTGGTTTGGTATGCTTTCGGCGGCAAGCTGTTCCGGCGTTTTTGCCCCACAATTGGGGCAGAACTTCGCGCCCTCGCCATATGCCGCATTACATTCGTTACAAAATCCCATGGTCATTTCCCTTCTGTGTATTAGATGGGTAAGTCACCTATATAATTCAAGACGGGTAAATTGGGAAGCGGCTGCAGAGTTCGCGGACACGCAGCCGGACTTCGGCTTCGACGGCAGCATCGCCATGCTCTCCCTTTTGACGCAGGCCTTCGAGGACGTCGGAGATCATATGGCCAATTTCGCGGAATTCGACAGGGCCGAAGCCGCGGGTGGTTCCGGCAGGCGAACCAACGCGGATGCCGCTGGTCTTAACGGGTGGAAGCGGGTCGTTGGGAATGCCGTTCTTGTTGCAGGTGATTGCCGCGCGCTCCAGCGCTTCATCTGCATCGCGTCCGGTGATGCCTAGTGGGGTCAAGTCGACCAGCGCCAAATGGGTATCCGTTCCGCCCGACACCAAGTTGGCACCGCGTTCATGAAGTGTCGCGGCCAGAACTTTTGCGTTGGCAATCGTTGCTGCGGCATAGGTTTTGAAATCAGGGCGAAGGGCTTCACCAAAGGCCACGGCCTTGGCGGCGATGACGTGCATCAATGGACCGCCCTGTAGGCCCGGGAAGACGGCAGAGTTGATCTTCTTGGCGATGACCTCGTCGTTAGTCATGATCATGCCCCCACGGGGCCCACGTAGCGTTTTATGGGTGGTATTGGTCACGACATGGGCATGCTCAAGCGGGTTGGGGTGCACGCCGCCAGCAACCAGGCCAGCAAAGTGCGCCATATCGACATGGAAGATCGCGCCAACTTCGTCAGCAATCGCGCGAAAGCGCGCGAAATCGATGATGCGCGGATAGGCAGAACCGCCTGCTATGATAATTTTTGGACGATGTTCCTTTGCAAGGCGTTCAACCTCGTCAAAATCGATCAAATGGGTTTCGGGGTGCACGCCGAATTGTACGGCGTTGAACCATTTGCCTGACATGGCCGCCTTTGCGCCGTGCGTCAGGTGGCCGCCTGCATCAAGGCTCATGCCCAAAATGGTTTCGCCAGGCTTCACCAAAGCGAGCATGACTGCGCCATTGGCTTGCGCGCCCGAATGCGGCTGGACGTTAGCAAAGCCAGCGTTGAATAGTTTCTTGGCACGCTCAATCGCCAGCGTTTCAACTTCGTCCGATGGCGCGCAGCCCTGATAATAACGCTTGCCGGGATAACCCTCGGCATATTTGTTGGTAAACACCGAACCCTGCGCTTCGAGTACGGCTTTTGACACGATGTTTTCCGACGCGATCAGCTCAATTTGATTCTGTTCGCGGTCAAGTTCGTGCGCGAGGCCAGCGAACACCTCGGCATCGGTTTCGGCCAAGCCGCGCGTGAAGAAGCCGTCGGGCTGAACATCGGAAAGATCGTGTGCTGGGCGCGTGCTCATGCTGGTTCCTTGGTCGTGATTGGGTTGGATAATTTGTCAACGCGGCGTTGGTGTCGGTCGCCACCAAAGTCGGTTGAGAGAAATGCGTCAATACAGGCTTTCGCCATTTCGATGCCAATAAGGCGCGCGCCCATGGCGATGACATTGGCGTCATTATGCTCGCGGGCAAGGCGTGCTGACAATGGTTCAGACACCAGGGCCGCGCGTGCCGCAGGGTTGCGATTGACCGCAATGGAAATGCCAATGCCTGATCCGCACAAAGCAATGCCCCGTTCGGCCGAGCCATCAGCAATTGCTGCAGCCAGCCTGTATCCATAATCGGGATAATCGACCGAGCTTTCGTCATGAGGACCCAGATCCGCCACATCATGGCCAGCAGCACGCAGATATTCGACCAGCGCTGATTTCAGCGCGAGAGCGGCATGATCTGAGGCGATAGCGATACGCATAGCACATCCTGTAGCAGCTTGAGTCGGACTACGCTCCCCCTATGGGAGCACGCCGCAAAAGGCCATGCCGAATTTCCTCGATTGCACGGCTTATCCACCATCTTTATGGAGCAGCGATGCTCAACGCCATATTATCCATCGCCATGCTTTCCGCTTTCCTGCTGCTCTTTGGCGCATGGAAACGCTGGAGGCGCGATGGAGCCAGCCAGCAAATGTGGCTGATGGTCGCGGCGGCGTTGGTGATTTTTGCCAATGTCGGGATTTGGGTGGTGCCCGATGAAAAGGGGCAATCACTCGTGACTGGCGCAGCCGAACAGCCATAATTATATCATGCAGAGGCGCAGACGGCGCGGAGATTGCAAACGCATCCACTCCGCAGCCTCCGCGCCTCTGCGTTTAAAATCACTTAATCGGCGAATTCGGATCCAACCGGAAATCGAGATATCCATTAACCGACGCCATCAGCATATCCATTTCGTTTTCGAAGAAATGGTTTGCCCGTGGAATTTCGTCATGATGGATTGTGATATGCCGCTGCGTACGGAGTTTATCGACCAGCTTTTGCACCGCGTTGGGGTTCACGACTTCGTCATTCACGCCCTGGATGATGATGCCCGATGAAGGGCAAGGCGCGAGGAAGCTAAAATCATACATGTTTGCTGGCGGCGCAACCGAGATAAATCCACGGATTTCGGGGCGGCGCATCAAAAGCTGCATACCGATCCAAGCGCCAAAGCTGAAGCCTGCGATCCAGGTGGTTGATGCCTCGGGGTGAAAACTTTGCACCCAATCAAGCGCCGATGCTGCGTCGGACAACTCGCCGATGCCATTGTCGAATTCACCTTCGCTTCGGCCTACGCCGCGAAAGTTGAAACGCAAAACGCCAAAGCCGCGCGCCACAAAGGTTTTGTAAAGCTGTTGCGTGATGCGGTCGTTCATCGTTCCGCCCGCTTGCGGGTGCGGATGCAAGATCATCGCAATTGGTGCCCGTGGGCGCGGTGGCGGCGAAAAACGGGCTTCGAGGCGACCTTCTGGACCGGGAATAGCGATGGCGGGCATATAAATGTTCGATTCTAAGAATGTGTGCCGAGCGTTACCCGACGGTTCGGGCTTTGCATGAATTGGAAGCGCTATATAGAAGCAGTGACGATTTTCGCAACTGTCATGGAAACTATGCCCGACCAAACACGCATATATCTCGATCACGCTGCCACGACGCCGGTCATCCCGGCAGCGTGCGCGGCGATGGCCGATGCTATGATGCGCTGGGCCAATCCGTCATCGCCGCATCAAGAGGGCAGGGCCGCCCGAGCCGCGCTTGAAGATGCACGCAGGCGCATTGCAGCAGCGCTGGATTGGGATGGAGAAGTTATTTTGACGAGCGGGGCGAGCGAAGCGATTGCTCTTGGGCTTCGAGGTACTGCGGCGGTTGCGAGTTCAGTCGAACATGATGCAGTGCTTGCGGTGGTTGGACCAGAGCGTTTGCCTGTCACCGACGATGGCTATGTCGAGGTTGGTGCGATCACGGGGCAAAGGCGGTTTGCCATTCAATCGGTGAACAATGAAACTGGCGTCATCCAACCAATGGCGGAAATCTCAACGGCTGTGCGCGAAGTTGGTGGCATATTGTTCGCCGATTGCTCGCAGAGTGCCGGGAAGTTGCCGCTGCCTGATGCCGACTTGATCGCCATATCCGCGCATAAATTAGGAGGACCACCGGGCATGGGGGCCTTGCTTGTCCGAAATCTTGGGCTGCTGTCACCGACTGGCGGGCAGGAGCAGGGATATCGGCGCGGCACGGAGAATTTGCCTGCTGTGATGGGATTTGCCGCTGCGCTTGAGGCCGGGTTTTCGTGGATGGAAAATGCGTTTCATTTGCGGAAAATGTTGGAAGGCGCGGTCGTTGAGTCCGGCGGCTTGGTCGTCGCTGCGGCAAGCAACCGGCTGGCAACCATTGGCAGTTACCGCATGCCAGGCGTTGCCGCATCAAGCCAGCTGATCAATTTCGACATGGCGGGCATCGCGGTTTCGGCGGGTAGTGCGTGTTCGTCCGGAACCCTTAAGACCAGCCATGTGCTTGGTGCCATGGGTTGGGATGAGAAGTCAGCGTCCGAAGTTATCCGCGTGAGCTTTGGCGCTGATACCAACGAAAGCGACATTGCGCGCTTCATTGACGTCTGGCGCAGCATCGCCATGCGTACAAAAGCTGCATGATTTATCTGGATTACCAATCCACGACGCCACTCGCGCCCGAGGCCTTTGCAGCAATGGTCCCGTGGCTGAAAGACCACTTTGCAAACCCGCATAGCGCCCATGCAGCGGGCAGGGCTGCTGCTGCTGCGGTTGAGGTAGCTCGTGACCAAATTGCAGCGTTATTGCCACCCGGCGGACGGGTTATCTTCACATCCGGGGCGACTGAGGCGATCAATCTCGCGATTATGGGAACTGGTTTGCCGGTCAGCGCCGCTGCGACAGAGCATGCGGCTGTTTTGGATTGCGTCGCGCATTTAGGGGGCAATATCCTCCCTATCGACTTGCGATGGGGAGGTGGCAGTTGCATTGCAACTGACGGAGGGGCCTCCTCAACGTTTGGACGGACTGCATCCAGTTCCCCTCCACCACTCGACTTTGTCGAGCGGTCCCACTCCCCCTCGCAAGTCGATAGGAAGGAATTATTGGCTGTCATGCTCGTCAACAACGAGATCGGCACCATTCAGCCCGTCGCTGAACTCGCGGCCGCCGTGCAAGCCAAAGGCGGCCTTTTCCTATGCGACGCCGTTCAAGCTTTTGGCCGAATACCTATCCCCCATGAGCCGGATTTGATCGCGATCTCGGCGCATAAAATCCACGGGCCAAAAGGTATCGGCGCCTTGTGGGTGCGCGATGGCGTGCAACTTTCGCCACAAATGCTTGGAGGTGGGCAGGAACAGGGCATGCGCTCCGGCACACTCTCACCTGCGTTGTGTGCGGGGTTCGGCGCGGCGGCGAAATTGGCAGCGGAACGGATGGAAACGGACGCGGCACATGTTGCAGCCTTGTGGGACCGCGCCACGGCTGCATTTGCCGATTGGATCATCAATGGCCCGACTACTGCGCGTTACAAGGGCAACCTCAACATGCGCCGCGACGGCGTGGACGCCGCACGGTTGATTTCCGAATGCCGGAATATTGCATTTTCCGCCGGGAGCGCCTGCGCGAGTGGCTCGGGTCGGCCAAGCCATGTGCTGGGCGCCATTGGCCTAACCAACGCGCAGGCAAAATCTTCCATCCGTTTGGGTTTTGGCCGCTATACGACCGTCGAAGAGATTGATATTGCGGCAGAGGCAATTAACCGGGCAGCAGAGGCGATGTTATGATCAAAGTCACCTTCATCAATGCCGATGGCGATTCGCAAATCGTCGAAGCGGTCGAAGGCCAAAGCCTTCTTGATGTCGCGCAATCCGCCGGACAACCGTTGGAGGGCACATGCGAAGGCCAGATGGCCTGTTCAACCTGCCATGTGATCATTGATAAGGATTGGTTCGAAAAGCTCCCCCGTGCGGTTGAGGATGAAGAGGATATGCTTGATCTGGCGAGTGGTGCCCGTCGTACGAGCCGCCTGTCGTGCCAGATCATCCTGACGCCCGAACTTGATGGAATGGTTGTGCATATCCCAGCTGAGAGCCGAAATATGCAGGGACTTTAATCGCCTTCACTTCCCATTCACGAAAAAGCGCCTATATAGGTCGGTGCCGGGTTTGCCCGGCTATGGTGATAAATTGCGATGTGCAATAGATGCAGCGGACCCGGGGGCGGTACCCGGCAGCTCCACCAAAATCTCTGTTGATCAGAGGTCTTGGAGGGGCTGAACTAGGATCGACGTGCGTTGAAAAGCATTGTTTTTGCCCGGCATGAATAAGCCGTGAAATGGTTCATAACCAATAGGTGCAAACGATAACTCAGCACTTGCTCTCGCAGCGTAATTTTGGGCCTCACG
>JANPKN010000018.1:0-12174 GCA_031426075.1 Sphingomonadaceae bacterium | reverse complement strand
AATTTCGATGCCTTTCTCGCAAAGTCACTCCACAGTGACTGACTTTGCCAGATTGCGTGGCTGATCGACATCGGTGCCCTTGGCGCAGGCGACGTGGTAAGCAAGTAATTGCACGGGCACGGCATAGACCAAAGGCGCGATCAGCGGATGGACGGTCGGCATTTCGATTGTCGCAAGACAACCCTCCCCTGCTTCGGCGATCCCTTCAGCGTCGGAGATCAACACAACCTTGCCGCCACGCGCGCGAACTTCCTGCATATTGCTGACGGTTTTTTCGAACAATGGACCGCTTGGCGCAAGGACGATCACCGGTACAGCTTCGTCGATCAGGGCAATTGGCCCATGCTTCATTTCGCCCGAGGCATAGCCCTCGGCATGGATGTAGCTGATCTCCTTCAGCTTTAACGCGCCTTCCATTGCCAGCGGATAATCAGGGCCACGGCCAAGGTAGAGCACGTCGCGGGCTGGCGCGATCAAGTGCGCCATTGCAGCAATGTCTTCGTCATGGGCCAATGCGGCGTTGAGCGCGGCTGGTGCCTCGATTAGGTGCCGGACAATTTCGCGCTCTTCCTCGGCGCTTAACTTGCCCTTCACGAGCGCAAGATGCGCAGCAAGCGCAGCCAACACAGCAAGCTGACACGTGAACGCCTTGGTCGAGGCAACGCCAATTTCAGGGCCGGCATGGGTGGGCAGCAAAAGATCTGCCTCACGCGCCATGCTTGATGTGGGCACGTTCACCACAACCGCGATAGTCTGGCCATTTTCCTTGCAGTGGCGCAGGGCCGCCAGCGTATCTGCGGTTTCGCCCGATTGGGAAATGAACAGCGCAAGGCCGCCTTCTTCCAACACCGGGTCACGATAACGGAATTCTGACGCGACATCGATATCGACTGGCACCCTGGCAAAGGCCTCGAACCAGTATTTCGCAACCATGCCAGCATAATAAGATGTGCCACAGGCAACGATGGTGATGCGCTTGACGCCCGCCAAGTCAAAATCCATCTGCGGCAGGGCAACGGTTTGCTCCAACGGGCGGATATAGCTCGAAAGCGTTTGAGCGACGACTGTAGGCTGCTCGAAAATCTCTTTCTGCATATAATGCCGGTAATTGCCTTTTTCGATCTGCGCCGCAGATACACCCGAGGTGGTGATCTCGCGGGTCACCTCAACATTATCCTTGTCAAAAATCTGCGCGCCTTCACGCGTGATAATCAACCAGTCGCCTTCTTCCAAATAGGCAATTTTTTGCGTCAGTGGCGCAAGGGCAAGCGCATCGGAACCCAAATAGGTTTCGCCGTCGCCATAGCCGACAACCAAAGGGCTGCCGAGCCGCGCTCCGATCAGGAAATCCGGAAACTGGCGAAACGCAATTGCAAGGGCAAAGGCACCACGCAAACGCGGAAGCACGGCTTTGACCGCATCGGCAGGAGAATGGCCAGCCTCCACCTGTTCAGACACCAGATGCGCCACAACTTCGGTGTCGGTTTCGCTTTCGAACTTCCGGCCGCGCGCGGTAAGTTCGTCGCGCAACTGTTTGAAGTTCTCGATAATGCCGTTGTGAACCAAGGCGACTTCGCCAGTCGCATGCGGGTGCGCATTGCTCGTTGTCGGCGCGCCGTGCGTGGCCCAGCGCGTGTGCGCTATGCCTATATTGCCAGGCGCATCATCGGTCTTGAGCACGTTGACGAGATTGGCAAGCTTGCCCTCCGCGCGGCGGCGCACAAGCTGTCCATCAAACACAGTGCAGACACCAGCGGAGTCATAGCCCCTGTACTCCATCCGCTTCAGTCCATCGACCAGCCGGTCAGAAACCGCAGATTTGCCAACAATTCCAATAATTCCGCACATTTATTTTGCCTTTGATTCGACTTTATAGGGGACACGGATGCCAGGCATCTCTGCCGGAAAATCCTTGGTGTTTCGTGTAACGAGGATGCGTCCCGACACCTGCGCAGAAGCCAAAATGACGGCATCTGGCGATTTCAATGACTTGCGCTGGTGCCGCAATGCTGCGGCGCGTCGTGCAATTTCCTCGTCAATTTCGCTCATCGCAAAGAGGCGCAAAAATTCCTCAGTCTCGGTTGCCGCATCGTCTGGGACACCAGACATAACCTCAATCCATGTCATCCGGCTGATCCAAGCGCGGGTGACATTGCGCACCTCTGCCCATGCCGCAGGCCTATTGTGCAGCATATCGATCACAATGTTGGTATCAAAAAAGCGCTCGCTCACGCAGCGCTGCGTTTCTTTTTAAGAGGGGCAATTGCGCTGACGTCGGGCCACTCCTCACGCAACTGGCGTTCATAATCGAGGCCATCGACGGTTGAGCCGTGCCGTTCCCACAGCCCGAAATATTTTTCGAAACCCTCTTTGCGACTTTCCTGCAAAAAATTCGAAACCGCTTCGCGCAACACAGCCGCCCGCGACTTGCCTTCGCGCTTGGCGATTTCGTCCAACTTGCGAACATCGTCCGCTGGGACATCTACGAGGAATCTAGCCATAATAATGCAATGATATCATATCGTGATATCACGTCAATTTAATCCTCTGGCTTTTGATCGATTAGTTGAAGGCGCCCAACGATCAGACTTGGCTCTAGCAACGCCCCTGGTGCAATTACAGCGTTTGCTCCAATCCGACTTCCGTCCCCAATTAACGCTCCGAATTTGTTTACGCCAGTGTCAATCACCTGTCCACGATAGGCGATACAAATGTTGCGATCTTCCCAGTCGTTTCGGTGATTGGCAATAATCGCACCTGCTTCAACATTGACATTTGCGCCGATAATTGAGTCCCCTACGAAGTTCATATGCGCCAGCGTCGATCTTCCAAACATGACAGAGGTTTTGAGTTCAGACGATGGCCCGATTACACAATCGCTTTCGAGATACACTCCGCCGCGCAAATATGCGCCAGCGGCGATAAAGCAATTTGGCCCAATGACTGCCGCACCTTTGACCACAGCTCCTTCCTCAATCGTTGCGGAGTGATGGACTGCAACATCGTTAATGAGCGTGAATGATGAATCTAGACCAGCAATCTGTTGCCTAACCAGTTCCTCGATGTTGCCGACGAAGTCCCACGGGGCCTGATCGATATTTGCGAAGATGGAGGTGCGCCAAGGCTGAATGAACGAGCGTGTGAGGCCTTGGACATCAAGCATCCTTCACTTGCCTTCTTTCTTCTTCCGCATCGCGTCGTGAAATCGATCTGCCCAGCCTGGCTTTACCAGTTGCTCGGCGCGGACCATCCGGAGTTCGCCATCGGCTACGTCGCGGGATACCGCGCTGCCTGCGGCTACAATTGCGTCGCGGCCGATTTTGACTGGCGCGATGAGGGCTGAGTTTGACCCGATAAACGCCCCCTCACCGATGACGGTCTGATATTTGAAATAGCCGTCATAATTGCAGGTGATGGTGCCAGCGCCAATGTTCGCGCCTGCGCCAATTGTCGCGTCGCCCAGATAGGTCAAATGGTTGGCCTTTGCCCCCTTGCCGAGATGCGCTTTCTTGGTCTCGACGAAATTGCCGATCTTGGCGTTTTCATCCAAAACTGTTCCCGGACGCAATCGCGCGAAGGGGCCGATTTCGCAACCGCTGCCGATAACTGCGCCTTCGATATGGCTGTTCGCGCGGATTTTCACTTTGTCCGCAATGCGCACGTCAGGACCGAAAAACACATTGGGTTCAATCAGGACATCGCGACCGACAACTGTATCCCACGCGAACCACACTGTTTCTGGCGCAATCAATGATGCGCCGTCGTCCATCGCCTGAACCCGCCGCCGTTTTTGCCATTCGGCCTCCATCGCCGCAAGTTCGCTGCGACTGTTGATGCCGGTCACTTCATAAGGATCCGTTCTGACAACATAACAATGCCGCCCGTCCTGCGCTGCAATGTTAACGATATCGACCAGGTAATATTCACCTGCTGCATTGTCATTGGTGACCCGCGCAAGCAGCGGAAAGAGGTCGCGTGATTTGACCGCCATAAGGCCGGAATTGCACAGCCGTACCTCCCGCTGAAGATCGGTCGCGTCCTTATGTTCGACCATCCATTCGATGCGATCCTTCTGCGTGATAATGCGGCCGTAGCTTTGCGTGTCGTCCGGTTCGAAACCCAGCACGATGACTGCCGGATCGTCGTCCGCGTGCAGGCGATCAATCATCATCTGCATCGTGCGCGTGGGCACAAACGGCACATCGCCGTAAAGGATGAGGACATCGCCATCAAAGCCCGCCAGCGCAGCCTCCGCCTGCTGCACAGCGTGACCAGTGCCATGCTGTGGTTCCTGAACCGCGAGCTCGGCGGAACCTGCAAGGGCAGCCTCAAGCTGCTCCTTGCCACTGCCCACGACCACGACTTTCTTCGCAGGGTTCAGTGCATCGACTGAATCCATGAGGTGCATGAGCATTGGGCGACCGGCAATCGGGTGCAGCACCTTGTGCAGGTCGGATTTCATACGGGTGCCTTTGCCCGCGGCGAGAATGATGGCAGCTAATTCAGTCATGGACATTCCCATGCCAGCAAATTGTTGCGGTTTCCAGAACTTGCCGCTTATTGGAGCCGATATGACAAAATTTCCATTCGACATTATCGGCTTCGACCTTGATGGCACATTAGTGGACACCAGCGGGGATTTGACCGCTGCGGTGAACCACGTCCTTAAAAGCGTGGGAAGGCCAACGCTTTCCACCGAAACCGTCAAACAGCATATTGGCGGCGGCGCGAAGTTGATGCTGCACCATGGATTAGAGGCAACGGGCGGTATTCCCGACGGCGATTTCAAACCGCTCTACCGGAAAATGCTGTCTTATTATGAAGCGAATGTATCGGTGCACAGCCGCCCGTTCGATGGCGCGCTGGCGTTGCTTGATGAACTTGACGCCATGGGCCTGCGCTATGCGGTGGTGACCAATAAATTTGAGAGCCTTGCGATCAAATTGCTCAGCGACCTGGATCTCGCCCACCGAATGGGATGTATTTTGGGTGCAGATACTTTGGGCAAGGAGAATGCCAAACCGTCAGGCGCTCCGATATTCGAAATGGTGAAACGATGCGGCGGGGGGCGCGCCGTCTATATCGGTGATTCCATTTACGATGTCATGGCAGCGAAGAATGCAAACGTTCCAAGCGTAGCCGTCAGCTTCGGGTTCCTGCATGGGCCCGTCGAGGACATGGGCGCCGATGCGGTGATTGACCATTTTGACGAGTTGCTTGAATGCCTGAAACAGATGGGATCGGATTAGTTCAAGCAGACATCCGGCGCACGCCGGTCCGCATTTGATTCACGGGGGTTTTGTTCTGGCTATAATTTCCGGCGAGTAGCTCGCGCTCCTGCATCTATTTACGGGACAGCTTCACCAGAAATGCCTAAGGGGAATTTCCGCATCTTTGGCGAAAATGAAGCAGGTTACGACGTGAACAGTTGGTTATCTCCCAGAATCCTTGTTGCATTTGCGTTGGCATTTGTCGGCGCCATGTTCGCTGGCCAAATGGCAGGATCTGCCGAACGCGTACTGGTCATTTTTGTATCGATGCTCATTGCCTTATTCGTTGCTGTCGATCCGGACGAGCACGACGATATGCCGGCGGAGGCAGTGAGGCCCGATGCAGCCGACAGCTTGGATGTATCTGCCATCACCTCACATCCGCAGTTGCAAGCGTTTATCGATTCATCTGCAGATGCCATATTGATGGTCGAGAATGCCCGCGTCACCGCTGCCAACCAAGTAGCGCTTCGATTGCTTGGCGCGAATATTGTTGGCCAAAATGTCCGAATGGCATTCCGCCATGCCGGCGCGATTGAACGGCTTTCCGACCCTGATGCGCAACATAGCGGGCACCCCATCCGGCTGGCCGGCATTGGCCAGAAAAACCAGTTGTGGGACATGCGAATCCAAACCATGGGGCCCACGCAGAAGATCGTGCATCTGGCCGACCGCAGCGGAACGCAGGCTGCCGAAAAAATGCGGGTCGATTTTGTTGCAAATGCCAGCCACGAATTGCTCACGCCGCTTGCGGCTATCAAAGGTTTTATCGAAACGCTGGATGATCCTGCCGCGGGTGATGACGCAGCAACACGCAGCCGGTTTCTGGGCATTATGGCCACGGAAACCGACCGAATGCAGGCTCTGGTCCGCGACCTCATGTCACTTAGCCGGATTGAGGCCGAAAAATATGATCCCCCGCAAACACCCGTCGATTTCGCGGACATCATTGTGGAAACGGTCGATCAGCTTCGGAACAGCCAAAAGGACCGTGGCGCAGATATCGCGGTCGATATCATGGCAGATTTGCCGCCAGTCATGGGAGACGCCGGGCAATTGCGCCAACTGGCGAGCAACATCTTGAATAACTCGCTGAAATATGGCCGCGCTGGAACACCCGTAACTGTCTCGCTCGTGCGCTCGCGATCCGGGGCAATGATTAATTTCACCGTGACCGATGTCGGCGACGGCATTGCACCCGAACATTTACCGCGCCTAACCGAACGATTTTATCGCGTAGATTCCGGCCGAAGCCGATTGGTCGGCGGGACTGGTTTAGGCTTAAGCCTCGTCAAACATATTGTTGACCGGCATCGCGGCCATCTGGAAATCCGCAGCACCGTCGGCAAGGGCACGACTGTATCGATATTGTTGCCCGTTGCACCGACCGGACCGTCATAATAGTGTAACACAAGAGTCATTTATCAGCCATCTGCGACGTCTAATGGCCCCTCAAGTGTAGTTCGAACTGCGCCAAATCCATTATGGGGACAGCCAATATGTTGAAGAAAATTTCGCTCATTGCCGTCAGTGCACTCGCGCTTTCGGCATGTAATGACCAGGCCAGCACTGGTGGTGCCGCCGGCGGCTCACGTCAGGAAATCCGCATTGTGGGTTCGTCGACCGTATTCCCGTTTGCCAAGGCGGCATCGGAAGCTTTTGCAAAGGCGGATGCATCGCGCAAGTCGCCCGTGCTGGAATCAACCGGAACCGGTGGCGGTATTGAACAATTTTGCAAGGGCGTCGGCGCGGACACACCCGACATCGCCAATGCATCGCGTCGCATGAAAAAGACCGAATTTGATAACTGCCAGAAAAATGGTGTGAAGGACATTATCGAAGTTCAGGTCGGCATTGACGGTCTTGCACTTGCACAGTCGAATAAGGGCGCGAAGTTCGCTTTGTCGACGGCTGATGTTTACAAGGCGCTCGCAGCCAATCCGTTTGGAAAACCACAAACCGCCAAGCTTTGGTCTGACGTGAACCCGGCGCTGCCGAAGCTGCCCATTTCGGTGTATGGCCCGCCAACGACATCCGGAACACGCGATTCATTCCACGAACTGATCATGGAAGCTGGTTGCCAAACCGATGCCGCGATGAAGGCTTTGAAAGCCAGCGACGAAGATAAATATAAAGTCGTCTGTACTGAAGTGCGTTCCGATGGCGCGTTCAAAGAGCAGGGTGAAAACGACAACCTAATCGTTCAAAAGCTCAGCTCCAACCCGAATATGGTTGGCATCTTCGGCTATAGCTACATGGAAGAAAACGCATCGAAGGTACATGGTATTACGATGAATGGCGTAAGCCCCACCATTGCGACGATTTCGGATGGCAGCTATCCCGGTGCACGCAAGATGTTCATCTATGTGAAAAAAGCGCATGTCGATAAAATTCCCGGCATTAAGGATTTCGTTCTCGAATTCCTCAAGGGCGGGGTAACTGGCGGATATCTCACCAAATTGGGCATGATTGCGTCTAGCGACGCCGACTATAAAACCGCAACCGAAGCTGCAAACAGCCTCAATGCCATGACCGGTGCGGATTTGAAATAAAAGTGCAACAATGATGGCGTCTATGGGCCTGGATCGAATCTCTGTTTGATCCAGGCCAAGCTCTTTTGGGCGCTGTATATGACGGATTTCGGATCATCTGGTCCAGGGGGGCATGGTTAAGTTTATGACTGGAACGGCTTTGCTCTTCCTTGTCCTTGGTCTCGGCCTTATTGGCTGGATCGCTGGACGTGCGCGCGCCGCTGCGTTTGTGCGTAGCGCGAAGGGTGGTCCGCGCGGTACGGTAAACAGCCTGCCATATTATCATGGTTGGTTTGTTGCGATTTGCGCGATTGCTCCAGCGCTTGTTTTCATGTTCATCTGGCAGTCAATTTCTCCGTCATTGGTCACCAACATGGTGCTGTCGGCACCTGCGGCGGCAGACCTGCCGCAAGAAACGTTCGCGCGCGCGGCGATACTGTCGGAAGCGCGGGCCATCGCGCAAGGTTTTCAAGCCACTGCGTTTCAGGACGATAGCGAAAAGCTTGTGCCTTTGTATAAAAGTGCATTGTCTTATTATAAGTGGATTGGCGTTGCAGCGACGCTTTTGCTGCTCTTTGCGGGCGGCGCCTTTGCCTTTACCAAAATCAAACCGAATTTCCGCGCACGCAGCAAGGTAGAGCGCGTTGTGATGTTTGGACTGCTGGTAGCATCGCTGATCGCGATCCTCACAACGCTTGGCATTTTTGCCTCGCTGATTTTTGAATCATGGCGGTTCTTTTCCATGGTGTCGCCCTTCGAATTCCTGTTCGGTACCGAGTGGAACCCTAAATCGACCGTGACGCCCGGCGCCGACAATGGCTATGGCGCGATCCCCCTTTTCTGGGGCACGATTTTCATTGGCGCAATCATCGCGATGATTGTCGCTATTCCGCTTGGATTGATGAGCGCGATTTTCCTCACCCAATACGCGTCCTCGACGGTGCGCAAATGGATGAAGCCAATCCTCGAAATTCTCGCCGGTGTCCCGACCGTGGTGTATGGATATTTCGCGGCGTTGACGGTGGCCCCTGCGGTCCGCGACTTTGCCGTCATGCTGGGTGTCAGTAACGCCGCGTCCGACAATGCCTTGGCCGCTGGCATCGTGATGGGCGTGATGATCATTCCGTTGGTATCGTCAATGTCCGATGACAGCATCGCCGCCGTTCCCAACGCGATGCGCGATGGCAGTCTTGCCATGGGCGCAACCAAGAGCGAAACCATCAAGCAAGTGCTGCTACCAGCCGCCTTGCCCGGCGTCGTTGGCGGCATCCTGCTTGCCGTGAGCCGCGCCATTGGTGAAACGATGATTGTGGTGATGGCAGCGGGTTACACCGCCAACCTGACTGCAAACCCGTTTGCTACCATCACCACGGTGACGGTTCAAATTGTCGCGCTTTTGACAGGCGACCAAGACTTCGGGAGCCCGCATACGCTGGCGGCTTTTGCGCTCGGTCTTGCGTTGTTCGTCACGACATTCTTCCTCAATTATGTCGCCTTGCGCGTCGTGAAAAAATATCGGGAAGCATATGAGTAACGCTATCATCGATCCGACGCCCACCGACTGGGACGGGCAAGTCATGCAAAAGCGCATTGCGCGGCGCTATGCAGCCGAACGGCGTTTTAAAGCTATGGGTTTTCTGGCTGTCGCCTTGTCGACGCTGTTTCTCGCCTTTTTGCTTTTCACCATGTTAGGTCAAGGCTTGCGTGGTTTTCAGCGTACCGAGATTGCAGTAGAATTTGACTTTCCAGCTCTCACATCCGGAACGACGGCTGCATCGATCAGCGGCCCTAACGCAGATGCTGCGCTCAATTCGATGGACGTACCTGGCATCGTCGAACTTGCCGTAAGCCAGCAATATGGCGAGATGGGCGAACTTTTGACATCAGGAGCAGCCGGCAATGTGCGGCAGATGCTTTTTGATAAACCTGATCTCGTTACGTCAAAGCAGATATTGTGGTTGCCCGTTGACTCGCGCCTGGACGTTGCATTCAAGCGCAATGGTGAACCCGTTGCCGAACAGACAGTCGCTAGCTTGGAGCGAAAGGACGCGCTGCGCACTGGCTTCAACTGGACGTTCCTGACGGGTGCCGATGCCACCGACCCATCGGCGGTCGGTATATGGGCGGCGTTCAAGGGATCGCTCATGACAATGGCGATTACGCTGATGCTGGCATTTCCTGTCGGCGTTCTGGCCGCTTTGTATCTTGAAGAATATGCAACCAAGAACAAGTTGACCGACATGATTGAAGTGTCGATCAACAATTTGGCTGCAGTTCCCTCCATCATCTTCGGCCTGCTTGGCCTTGCGGTATTTCTGACCTTATTCGGTATGCCGCGATCGTCAGCCTTAGTTGGCGGATTGACGCTTGCGTTGATGACCATGCCCGTCATCGTCATCGCTGGCCGTAACGCAGTAAAATCCGTGCCGCCATCGATCCGTGAGGCCGCTTTGGGTATTGGTGCCTCGCCAGTCCAAGTTGTCTTCCACCATGTCCTGCCGCTTGCGTTACCCGGCATATTGACCGGCACGATCATCGGCATGGCACGTGCCTTAGGTGAGACAGCGCCGCTGTTGATGATCGGCATGCGCGCCTTCATTCCCGCCGCGCCCGACGGATTCACCGACGCAACAACCGCCCTGCCCGTGCAGATTTACCTTTGGTCGGACGAGGTCAATCAAGGCTTTGTCGAAAAAACCAGTGCCGCAATCATTGTCTTGCTGATATTCTTGTTGGGCATGAACGCGCTTGCCATCTATCTTCGCAACCGCTTCGAAACGCGTTGGTGACCTATGAACATGAAGGACGTTAATGTGGGCGTAACCCCCGGAAAAGCCAAAATATCCACACGCAACGTGAATGTGTATTATGGCGACAAGCAGGCAATTAACGACGTTTCGATCGACGTTGATCGTGAAAATGTCACTGCGTTTATCGGGCCATCGGGCTGCGGAAAGTCAACATTTCTGCGCTCACTGAACCGCATGAACGACACTATCGCGGGTGCACGCGTTGAGGGCCAGATAATGCTCGATGGGCAGGATATCTATGCCTCCGCCATGGATGTGGTCCAGTTGCGCGCGCGCGTCGGCATGGTGTTTCAAAAGCCGAACCCATTCCCGAAGTCGATCTACGACAATGTAGCCTACGGCCCACGCATCCACGGACTGGCTAGCGGCAAGGCGGAGTTGGACCAGATCGTGGAAACCTCGCTTACCCGCGCGGGGCTGTGGACGGAGGTTAAGGACCGGCTTAGCGAGAGCGGTACAGCGCTTTCGGGCGGTCAGCAGCAACGTTTGTGTATTGCACGCGCTATTGCTGTAGACCCAGAAGTCATTTTGATGGATGAGCCTTGTTCAGCGCTTGACCCAATCGCCACGGCGCGGATCGAGGAATTAATTCACGACTTGCGCGGAAAATACGCCATCATCATTGTGACCCACAATATGCAGCAGGCCGCCCGCGTTTCGCAACGCACTGCCTTCTTCCATTTGGGTCATCTGATCGAGTTTGGTGAAACGTCCGAAATATTTACCAATCCACGCGAAGACCGCACCAAAGATTATATAACGGGCCGTTACGGTTAGGAAGATTGCGACATGAGCACTGGCACAAGGCACACCATCACTGCGTTTGACGATGACATGGACGAAATCCGTGGGCTCATTGCCGAAATGGGTGCGCGGGCTGAAGCTGCGGTTATTGCCGCCATGAAGGCACTGCGCGAGCATGACACCGACGCTGCGGCCACCATCCGGGCAGAAGACAAAATCATCGACAGCCTGGAAACCGATGTCGAGCGATTGGTTGTCCGCACGATCGCCTTGCGTGCGCCAATGGCGGACGATTTGCGTGAGTTAATCGCCGCACTGAAAATGTCGGCGGTGATCGAGCGGATTGGCGATTATGCAAAGAATATCGCCAAGCGCGTGCCGCAAATGAATGGCAAAATGCCGTCGACCGCGATTGAACAGCTTGGCCGCATGGGCGAGATCGTGGTCGAGATGATCCGAACCGCAATGGACGCTTATGCCAAGCGTGACGTCGATCTGGCCCGCGCGGTCACAGTGCGCGACGACGTCGTTGACCAGCTTAACAAAGATTTGTTCGTCGACTTCGTCGCCTACGTCGCCAAAAACCCAAAAGATGCGACCGAGGTCGCGCATTTGCTGTTCACAGCGAAAAATCTGGAACGGATTGGCGACCACACGACCAATGTGGCGCAGATGATCTATTTTACCGAAACGGGTGAAAACCTGCCCGACGCTTAAAGCGGAGAGACATATGCCCAAGGCGCAATTGCTATTGGTTGAAGACGACAGTGCGCTTGCCGAGCTGGTCCGCTGGCATTTCGAGCGTGAGGAGTTCGACGT
>JANPKN010000017.1:0-2870 GCA_031426075.1 Sphingomonadaceae bacterium | reverse complement strand
CGACGCGCCGCCCGATGTTCGAACGTCTGCTGGTCACCGACCGCAACTTCTTTATTTCACTGAACATGATGCTGCTGGTCGGCATGATGATGTTCGGCATATTCGCATTGCTGCCACCGATGCTCCAGAATCTCTATGGCTATAGCGTATACGACACTGGCGTGCTTCTTGCGCCGCGCGGCGTGGGTATATTGGTTGCGATGTTCATCGCCGCAAAATTGGGCAAAAAGGTTGATCCGCGCGTCCTCATTTTCAGTGGCTTCCTTATGACAGCAGCGTCAATGTGGATCATGACAAGTTGGTCGCTGAACATGGACTGGCACCTGATCGTCTACACTGGCCTGTTTCAAGGCTTTGGCATGGGTTTGGTCTTCATTCCGCTCAATGGTGTCGCATTCTCGACGCTGCCGATGCGGATGCGGACCGACGGCTCAAGCCTGCTCTATTTGTTCCGTAGTCTCGGCGGGAGCTTTGGCATATCCGTCATGACCACAATGCTTGCCCGCAATATGCAGACCAGCCACGAGGATCTGACAGCGCATGTGACAGCATCTTCAATGAGCGCCGTTGATCCCTCGACTGCCGACAGGCTTGGGTCGATGGGCGAAGCAGCGTTGCAAATGGTCAATATGGAAATTAACCGGCAGGCAGCGATGATCGCCTATCTTGATGATTTCAAACTGATGATGATCATCCTGATCGTTATCAGCCCCTTGGTGTTCTTTCTGAAGCCCGGAAAGGCCGCAATGGGGGATCAGCCTGTCATGGCCGACTGATGATTAGGGCGTGCGCGGCACTAGTCCCTTTTGCTGCATGCGCCATACCGCCATATCGATCCGGTCTTGTCCAAAAAAGGGTTCGCCATCGAACACTAAGGTTGGAACGCCCCAATGCCCCGCTGCCTCAAGCGCGGCTTGGTTCGCGGCGATCTCAAGGTCAAGCGCCTCTGCATCGCTAATGGCTTCGGCATCCAGCCCGGCCAAGTCTAACCCTGCGCGGGTTGCTGCGCCTGACAAATGGTCGCCCTCGTGCCAGTTTTCTGCGCCGCCCCAGATGAGCCGCGATACTTCGTCACAAAAGGCTAGGCTCTTGCCATGCCGTGCCGCCGCTTGACCTAATCGGGTCAGGCGAAAGATGTGCGGCTGTTCCTCGGCGATCTTGCGTGTGCGTATGTCCTGTACAATCGGGTCAGGTCGCGGTGGACCAAACGGGATGCCATGGAACTGCGCCACACGAAACATGTCCGTAAAAGTATAGCGCAACCAATTCGGATGGCTTCGTTCAAAAAAGTCAGGTTCGCGGATGGCGAGCGGATAGACCGGACGCAGATTTATCGTCAGGTCATATTCCTGCGCGAGGGCACTATATCGCCGCGTGGCAAGGTAGCTATACGGACTGCGAAACGACCAGAATACATCCGCTTGCAGCCCCATAACTTATCCCTTTTTCAAATGCCGCCGCCCAAGCAATTCGGCAATCTGCACCGCATTCAGCGCTGCCCCCTTGCGCAGGTTATCCGACACGCACCAGAAGGCAAGACCGTTGTCCACTGTCGGGTCTTCCCGCACGCGGCTGACATAGGTGGCATCGTCACCAGCAGCCTCAACAGGCGTAGTGTAACCGCCATCTTCACGCTTATCGATAAGCATGATGCCAGGGGATTCACGCAGGATGTTCTGCGCGGTCTCAGCTGACATTTCACGCTCATATTCGATATTCACGGCTTCGCTATGGCCAACGAATACAGGCACCCGCACGCAGGTTGCAGTCAGCTTGATTTTCGGGTCAAGGATCTTCTTGACCTCAACCATCATCTTCCACTCTTCCTTGGTGTAGCCATCGTCCAGAAAGCTATCGATGTGGGGAATGACGTTGAACGCGATCTGCTTGGTGAATTTTTTCGCGTCGGCGCTGTCGCCAACAAAAATGTTGCGGCTCTGCTCGAACAGTTCGTCCATGCCCTCTTTGCCCGCGCCGGAAACCGACTGATACGTCGATACAACAACGCGCGTAATCTTGGCGTAATCGTGCAGCGGCTTGAGCGCGACGACCAACTGCGCAGTCGAACAGTTCGGGTTGGCGATGATGTTCTTGCGTTTGTAAATGTCGATTGCATCGGGGTTCACTTCCGGCACGATCAAGGGAACATCAGGGTCCATCCGAAACAGCGAGCTGTTATCGATCACAACGCAACCAGCGGCAGCCGCAATTGGCGCATATTTCTGGGTTGCTTCTGAACCAATCGCGAAAATCGCCATGTCCCAGCCAGACCAGTCGAAATTCTCGATATTCTGGATCTTCAGCATCTTGTCGGTATCGCCATATTCGATTTCGATACCCTGGCTGCGCGATGAGGCCAGCACGGCAACTTCGTCGGCGGGGAATGCGCGCTCGGCAAGAATGTTAACGACTTCGCGGCCCACATTGCCTGTCGCACCTGCGACTACGATACGATAACCCATGTCTGATTTCCTCGAGGTATTTTCAATTGGACATAAAAAAAGGCCAGGCTCTCTGTGGGAGCCCGGCCTTTTCGATTCTGTTAGAAACGTGAGCCCGCTCCTGCCTTATTCGGCAGCCTCGGTGGTTTTAATTGGGCGGGGATCGCGGCGCTCGGCAATACGTGCCTTCTTACCGGTCAATCCACGCAGATAGTAAAGCTTCGCACGACGCACGACGCCCTTACGGACGACTTCGATGCTGTCGATGTTAGGGCTGTACAGCGGGAATACGCGCTCAACGCCTTCACCGAACGACATTTTGCGTACGGTGAAGTTGGAGCCCATGCCCTTGTTCGAACGCGCGATGCATACGCCTTCGTAATTCTGAATACGCGTGCGCTCACCTTCGATGACCTTCACGCCCACCTT
>JANPKN010000016.1:0-14220 GCA_031426075.1 Sphingomonadaceae bacterium | reverse complement strand
GGCGATTTTACAAATCGTTGTAATCTTGTCTGAATAGGCATGTTGTTCATCTTGCAGAAAGCTTTGGGAAGGCATGCTATCCACATGCGGGGAAGCCTTGTATCTCTAAACCTTGGTTTTGTTGTGTTGGGCGCTTTTGCGTTGCCCAGCGCCGCCATGGCACGCGAAACTGAACCGGCAGAATCGGCAAGCTGCAATGACCCCAAGCATCGCCACGTCGTGGTGCGACCGCTCACCGAATCACTCCCGATTCGCAAAGCCGAAAAAATCCGCATCCGCCGTATCTTGATGTAAAATCGCGTCAGTCTGCTTCGCGCAACAGCTTTGCCATTTCGGCATCATCCCATTCGACTCCGCCAGCAATACGCCAAACCTCTTGGCCTTCGCTGTCGTATAATATGGTTGTTGGCAGCGCGATGGCGTTGTTGAACGCGGCCAAGATTGCGTTGTCGGCATCGGTATAAGGCGCGAGATTTTTGACCCCTGTCTCCTTGAAAAACGCCACGACCGGCGCGCGGCCTTCAAGGTCCTGCGAGACCACAATTACGTTCATCCGGTCCTTTTCCGACGCTGCCAGTGCATCCAAGGTTGGCATTTCGGCTTTGCACGGCGCGCACCATGTTGCCCACACGTTCAACAATAACGGCTTTCCCGCAAAGTCCGCCAAGGTCACATCCTGCCCATCGGCGCCGGCGAACGGCGCTGTCGGTGCTTTCTGGCCAGCAAATTTATAGCTAAGCGTCGCGCGCATGCCATTTGCGCTTTCCAGACCGATCTCGCCCTTGCCCGCTGCACCAGACTTTGCAGTCGATGCGGGTTGCGCTTGCCCCTCGGGTACGGTTTCTTTATCGCACCCGGTCAACACCATAAGGATTAAGGCAATTACGAAACGCATGTCGGATTCCAATAGCATGTGGGGCGGCCGGTTTGGCGAAGGCCCCGGCGCGATTATGCGCGAGATAAATGCCTCTATCCCATTCGACAAGCGTCTTTGGCAGGAAGACATTGCGGGCAGCAAAGCGCATGCCGACATGTTGGCCGCGAACGACATCATTTCGGACGCGGACAATTCTGCGATCCAGGATGGCCTGGATGCGATCCACGCCGAATACCAAGCCAATGGCGTGCCTGTGGACCTAGCGCTTGAAGATATTCATATGGTTACCGAAACGCGGCTGCGCGAACTGATTGGCGAACCTGCCGCACGCTTGCACACCGCACGGTCACGCAATGATCAGGTGGCAACCGATTTCCGTCTTTGGGTGCGCAACGCGACACAGGAAATCGACACTGGCCTGCGCGCGTTTCAGTCTGCCTTGGTTGCCCGCGCGGACGAACATGTGAGCAGCATCATGCCGGGTTTCACGCATTTGCAAGTCGCGCAACCCGTGACGCTTGGTCATCATTTAATGGCTTATTACGAAATGGCGAAACGTGACCGCAGCCGCTTTGCCGATTGCCGCGGGCGGCTTAATCATTCACCCTTGGGTGCAGCGGCGCTGGCAGGCACATCCTTCCCAATCGATCGCGCCACGACTGCCGCAGCGCTTGGCTTTGACGGACCGATGGGCAACAGCCTGGATGCCGTATCCGACCGCGATTTCGCGCTTGAGTTCCTGACGGCTGCGGCGCAGACGGCCTTGCATCTCTCGCGTCTGGCCGAAGAAATGATTCTTTGGGCATCGCAGCCCTTTGGCTTCATCACTTTGCCCGATGCATGGTCAACGGGCAGTTCGATCATGCCGCAAAAACGCAACCCCGATGCCGCCGAATTGGTGCGCGGTCACTCCGGGCGGATCATTGGCTGCATGAACAGCCTGATGATCACCATGAAGGGCCTTCCTCTGGCCTATTCCAAGGATATGCAGGACGACAAGCCACCGGTGTTTGAAGCATATGACCTGCTCGCCTTGTCGATTGCGGCGATGACTGGCATGGTCGCCAATGTGACATTCAACCCGGCCCGCATGCGCGAAGTGGCTGGCACCGGATTTTCCACCGCGACTGACTTGGCTGACTGGCTGGTTCGCGCCTTTTCCATGCCCTTCCGCGAGGCGCATCACGTCACGGGCAGCGTTGTGAAGGCATGTGAGGCGCGCGGCATCAGCCTGTCTGACATTACGCCTGATGACCTTGCCGCGATCAACCCGACGCTCGCTGGCTGTAGCTTGCCTGACCTTTCGATCGACGGATCAGTCGCCAGCCGAACAAGCGCTGGCGGGACAGCCCCCGTGCGGGTAAGAGAAGCGATTGCTGTGGCAAAGAAGGAGCTTGAGGCATGAAGTTGCAGCGTGTTCTGTGCGTGACCATATTGGCAATGGCTGCCGCTGCTTGCGGCAAGGTCGGTGATCTTGAGCCACGCGCAGGCAACAGTCTGCCGCCTAAGGCGTATGGCCAAACGACCGAGCAAACTGCGCGCGTTTTAACGACGCCCTCGGTGCAAGCACGGCCGGGCCGCACCGACGAACTGCTTAAGCGTTCCGAACGACGTGAGGATGACCCATTTGATGTCGCACCGGGGGAGGAACCCAAACCCTTGTACCCCGAAGATCCGTCGCCACCTGCCAAAACCGATCCAGAATAAGTAAAACCCCATGAACCATTTTGATCTTATAGATGGCGTGCTGCACGCCGAAAACGTGTCGCTGCCCGATATTGCTGAAGCTGTCGGCACCCCCGTCTATGTTTATTCGCGCGCCACGCTTGAGCGCCATGCGCAGGTGTTTCGCGCGGCTTTATCAGGCCTTGATAACCCGCATTTGGCCTTTGCAGTGAAATCCAACCCAAATCTCGCAGTGCTGAAAGTGCTTGCGCGTCAGGGGTATGGCGCTGATGTCGTCTCGGGCGGCGAAATGGACCGCGCGCTGGCTGCCGGTATAGCAGCGGAGGATATTGTGTTCTCCGGCGTTGGCAAAACCGCAGAAGAAATCACCCGCGCGTTGAAGGCTGGTATTGGTCAGTTTAACATCGAGTCTGAAGAAGAAGGTCAGGAGCTTGCGGCACTAGCCACCACCTTGGGTCTTACCGCACAAGCCGTTTTGCGCATCAACCCCGATGTAGACGCAGGCACGCACGGCAAGATTTCGACGGGCAAGGCGGACAATAAATTCGGTGTCGGCATCCACCGTGCGCCAGACATTTACGCGCGACTGAGCGTGTTACCGAACCTGCATATGCGGGGGGTTGCGCTGCACATCGGTAGCCAGCTCACGAGCCTTGAACCGCTTGAGACCGCCTTTCAGAAAGTGGGCGTGCTGTTGCAGGAATTGCGTGCGGCAGGCCATGAAGTCACCCATATCGACTTGGGCGGTGGTCTTGGCGTGCGCTATCGTGACGGTGACAATCCGCCAGAGCCAGCCGATTACGGCGCGATGGTAGCGCGCGTTACCAAGGATTGGGGCGTACGTTTGATGTTCGAACCCGGCCGCGTCATCGCGGGCAATGCTGGCGTCTTGCTGACCCGCGTCATTCGCGTAAAGCCCGGTGCAGGCAATGCGCCGTTCGTCATCGTCGATGCAGCCATGAATGATCTGGCGCGCCCTGCGCTCTATGACGCGTGGCATGATTTTGAAGCGGTCGCACCCAATGGCGAGAAGATGCTGGCCAATATCGTTGGCCCCGTGTGCGAGACGGGCGATACCTTCGCCATGGGCCGCGAGATTGACCCGGTTGCCGCCAATGATCTCGCCATTTTCCGCACGGCGGGCGCTTATGGTGCGACGATGGCGAGCACTTACAACAGCCGTGGCCTGGTGCCCGAAGTTCTCGTAGACGGCGACAAGTTTGCGGTTGTGGCGGAACGGATTTCGCCAGAAACGATTTTGGCTGCGGAACATGTGCCCGACTGGCTAAAATAGGAATTCGCGTTGGATCAGCTGCCGATATTTGTGAATCTGAAAGGCCGGAATGTCATATTGGTCGGTGAAGGCGAAATGGCGGACGCCAAACGGCGCCTGATTGAACGCGCTGGTGGTATCTGCGTTGATGCTGGCCATAAGGACGCGCGCATCGCTTTTGTCGCCATTGCCGACGAAGACGAAGCTCACGCCGCTGCCGACGAATTGAAGGCCCGCGGCTTGCTCGTCAATGTTGTCGACCGTCCCGAAATCTGCGATTTCACGACGCCAGCAATTGTTGATAGGACGCCCGTTTTGGTGGCGGTTGGCACAGGCGGCGCGTCGGCTGGCATGGCAAAGGCCATTCGCCAGAGGATTGAAACATTGCTGCCCGAAACATTAGGACCACTCGCCAATGCGATTTCTGGCGCGCGCGGGCCAATCCGCGAACGCTGGCCGGAAGGGCCGCAACGCCGCCGCGCGCTGGATCAAGGCTTTGCCGCGGGTGGCCTGTTGGACCCATTTGGAAACCACGCACCCGATACCGTCGAACATTGGCTTGATGTCGCAGAACAACCAAAGGGCGACCGTATGATCGAAATCGCCTTGCTGTCGGATAATCCCGATGACCTGACCTTGCTGACCGCGCGGTTATTGGGTGAGGCGGACCATGTTTTCCATGATGCCCAAGTCCCAGCGGCCATCCTCAATCGCGCGCGCGCCGATGCGGTGCGGCATACCGGAGCCCCGCCGTTGCCAGCGCCAGAGGGCCTGTCGCTTTTCCTGCGGTTGCCGTCCGCTAACGGATAGGGCATGACGTTGGACTGAATAGTCGCAAGGTCGTTATGTTGTCCCCTTTTCCATCCAGAATCTGTTTCTATGGCTGCGGTAATATGGGCAGCGCCATGCTGCGCGGTTGGCTTGCCGCTGGGGTGTCGCCTGACACTTTCGTTGTCGTTGACCCCGTTGCTGAAAACCTGCCAGCAGGCGTAGCTGTATCGCGGTCTGCGCAAGACTTCGGACCGCAGTTCGACATTCTTGTGCTTGGTATCAAGCCGCAGCTTTTAGGCACCCTAGCACCGGACATCGCAACATTGCTTGCCCCCGGCGCATTAGTGATTTCAATCCTCGCTGGCACGACAACGCCGACGCTGACTAAGGCCTTCCGTGACGCGCGCATCATCCGGCTCATGCCCAATTTGGCGGCGGCCATTGGCAAGTCGCCCCTTGCGGTCTTCGCGCCAGACGCAACGGAGCTGACGGACATGGCAAACTGGCTTGCGCCTTTGGGGTCAGTTATCTGGATCGACGACGAAAGCCAGATGGACGCCGTAACCGCGCTTGCCGGGTCTGGCCCCGCCTTTGTCTACCGCGTCATTGATGCATTTACAAAGGGCGGCGAGGCGGCGGGATTACCGCATGCGGTTGCCGCGCAATTGGCCATCTCAATGACAGAAGGCGCCGCGATATTGGCCGCCTCATCTGCCGAAACGCCGCAAGAACTTGCAGCGCGCGTCACCAGTCCAGGCGGAACCACCGCCGCTGGCCTTGCGGTGCTGGACGCCAATGGCGCTTTGGACGCGTTGATGACGGACACGCTGCGCGCTGCGCGAGACCGTGGAACTGAATTGGCAAAGGGAGAATCCAAATGAAGCTGAAAATCGCGTTGGCCTTAACTTGCGCCTTGGCGCAGCCAACCGCTGCCTCGGTGGCAACGCCGCCAACAACCGCCCAAGCCAATGCAAATCTCGCCAAAGCGGGGCCCATTGAAAATTTCGACCTTTCGGCACTTGCCGACGGTATCGATGATGGGGCGCTCAACAGTGAGGCTATAACCGCCGCCTATCTCGCGCGGATTGCCGCCGTGGACGACAGCGGTCCAACGCTGAACGCCGTTATTGCTACCTTCCCCGACGCGCTTGACCAAGCCCGCGCAATGGATGCCGAACTACGCGCCGGAAAATATCGCGGGCCAATGCATGGGATTCCCGTTCTGGTGAAGGACAATGTCGAGGTTGCAGGGCCAATCGCAACGACAGCCGGGTCCCTTGCGCTTGCAGGCAATATCACCAATCGCGACGCGCCGCTGATCGCGCGCTTGCGCGAAGCTGGCGCAGTCATTTTGGGCAAAACCAACCTAAGCGAATGGGCCAATATCCGTTCTGACAACTCCACCAGCGGTTGGAGCGCGGTTGGCGGCCTGACCAAGAATCCCCACGCGCTTGACCGCAACAGCTGCGGCTCGTCCAGCGGCAGTGGCGCGGCAGCTGCAGCGGCGCTTGCCGCAGGAACGATCGGTACTGAAACCGACGGCTCGATCACCTGCCCCGCCGGCGTCAACGGCGTGGTTGGTTTCAAGCCCACGGTCGGACTTGTCTCGCGCCGCTATGTCGTGCCGATCAGCCACAGCCAGGACACCGCTGGGCCAATGACTCGTTCGGTGCGCGATGCAGCCATCATGCTGACCGCGATGGCCGGTGGCGACCCTCAGGATGCCGCTACAGCGGAAGCAGACCGGTGGCGGGGCAATTATCCGGCTGGCCTCTCCGTTGACGCCTTAAAAGGCATGCGCATCGGCGTCATCCGCGCGCCCAATGCTGACGCCGCCTTGTTTGACGCTGCCCTTGCAAAGTTAAAGGATGGCGGCGCGGAAATCATTGTCCTCGACGCCGGCAAGATTGACCGCCAAAAAATCGGCCAAGGCGAATTCAAGGTTTTACTCTCTGAGCTGAAGGCAGATCTTGATCTTATTTGCAAGGCCTTCCCGACGGTCTCGTTTCGCACAAAACATTGGCCGACATTATCGCCTTCAATAAAGCCAATGCCGACAAGGAATTGCAACATTTCGGCCAGGACACGTTCGAAACGGCGGACAAGGAAAAGGGGTTGGATGACCCTGCTTATCTTGAAGCCCTGGCGACTTCCCGCGGGCTTGCCACCAATGCGCTCAATCAAATGTTCGCCAACAATAAAGTCGATGTCATCATTGCCCAAACCAATGGCCCGGCATGGGTATCGACATTGGGTAAGGGCGACGCCTTTTCCGGGCCAAGCGCGAGCCAGTTGCCGGCCGTGGCCGGCTTTCCGCATTTGACAGTGCCCATGGGCCTGTCTGGCGGGCTTCCGGTCGGGCTCAGCTTCATTGGCGCGAAATGGCATGACCATACTGTTATAAAGGCTGGCTTTGCGTATGAGCAGCTTTCCAAGGCGCGCGTGACACCGCAATTTCCTGCAACAATGGCGAGCAAATAAAATGGCCTTCGACAAACCTGATCTGGGCAGCATCGTGCCGAAGGGCGCTGGCTTCGACCCGGCTTTAGTCAACAAAATGATGGGCAAATTCGGTCATGGCGGGTTCCTCAATATGGAATATGTCGGCCATGGCGATGACTGGGTTGAGCTTGCAATTGACTGGCGCGAAGACCTTGTGGCTGATCCCGATACGGGAATACTGGCATCTGCGGTCATCATCAGCCTAATGGACAATGCGACCAGCATGTCGATCTGGACCAAGCTCGACGAATTCCGGCCACAAGTGACGATGGATCTGCGGATCGATTATTTGCGGCCATCTCCCTCGGGTGAACGTGTCTATGGCCGGGGGATTTGCTACCATCTGACAAACAGCATCGGTTTTGTTCGCGGCTTTGCCCATAACGGCAACCCGGACGAGCCCTTGGCACATGCCAGCGGGACGTTCATCCGCATTGGAGACCGCGTATCATGAGCGATATGCCGACACTTCCGCCTTATGCCCGTGCGCTGGATATGACGATTGTAGACGAACTGGACGGCGCGCCAGTCATCGGCATGCCCTTTGCTGATCGTGTTCAGGGTCGGCCCGGTTTCCTGCATGGCGGCGCTATTTCAGGTTTGCTCGAAATCGCCGCCATCGCCGCCATTCACCGTGCATTACGCGCGAAAGGCAGCGATTCCGGCATCAAGCAAGTCAATGTCACCGTCGATTTCATGCGCGGCGGCGTCAACCAGATGACGTACGCCGTCGGCGAAGTCACGCGCCTTGGCCGCACTATGGCCAATGTTGAGGCGCGGGCATGGCAGGAAGATCGGGATAAGCCCATCGCCATGGGCTATATGCATTATCTGATTAAGGCCAAGCGCGAGGGTTAACCCGCCTCACGCCTCGCCATGCGTCTCGATCAGAGCGCTGGCGATAGCTTCTTCAGGGGTTTTATCGCCCCAGATGATGAACTGGAATACCGGATAAAAACGCTCACATTCGTCAATCGCGACGTCGATGATTGTTTGTGCCTGGTCAACCCCCAGCAAACCGTTCGATGCCATCAGGCTGCCGTGCCGGAATAACAATATGCCATTGGCGGACCACATGTCGAAATGGCCAAGCCACAATTGTTCGTTGATAAGGCCCAACGCTGTGTAAACGCTGGCGCGCTTGTCGGTTGGAACGGTGATGTCCGGCAAGATGATCAGTTGAAGCGCATTATCTTCCTCACGCCAAATCGCGCGAAGCTGGTAGCTCGCCCAACTGCCTTTATATTCGGCGGTGATTTCATCTTCGCCTTCCAGCTCAAACGACCAGCCGCGTGCTTCGAACAAAGCCGCAAGCATGTCTACAGGCGCGGATTCGTCCCGTTCGAAATGCTCATATTGTTCGTCTGCGTCGTGCATATTGATTGCGCCTGTGTTGATAGGCTGAGTCTGCCCCTTGACTGACTCGCACGCAAGGGGCTTGCGCCTGCACGCAACACAAGCCTGTGGGCCGACTGTGGAAAAGTTCAGACGGGGCCGTTTGTAGGCTTGATCGCTGGCTTGGCTTTCGCAGGTGCGGCGCTATTTTTTGCCTGAATCGCAGCTTCGAGAGCGGCGACACGCTTTCCAAGTGCGTCGGCTTCGGCGCGTGCGTTGGCAGCAAGGGTTTTGACCGCATCAAATTCCTCGCGTGACACAAGGTCAAGACCGCCAGCCCATTCGCGCGCGCGTTCACGCATGCTTGCCTCAGCTTCACGGCCCATACCCGCCACGGTTCCGGCAACGCCATTCAAAACTTTGGCCAAATCGTCAAAAATGCGCTTTTCGCTTTGCATGTCATTTACTCCATTGCGGTTGGGGGATTAACCGCCGTTTCCTATTTGGGAAGTCGCAGCCGGAACGTAAAGGCTTTCTGCGTCAGGATTTAGCTGATCGATCTGAAAATTCAGGATCGAGGCAAAGCTGATCCAGACAAGATAGGGCACCATGAGCCACGCCGCAGCCTTGCGAACCCGCGCAAATGCGAAGGTTGTGGCGATTGCCATGACCAGCATGACAAGGATGATATAAAAGGCCGCGGTCACTTGGTGTTGACCAAAAAAAACGGGTGACCATGTCAGATTGATCAGGAACTGCGTTATAAACAAAGCAACGGCCACGTTGCGATGACGCGCGCCGCGTGCGTGCAGGACCATGGCAAAGGCGAGACCCAGCATAAAATACAATGTTGGCCACACAACACCAAATACCCAGCCCGGCGGTTGAATGTTCGGCTTAATCAGCGTCTGATACCAGACATTTTCTTCCGTTGATCCGGACACAGTACCGGCAAAAAACCCAAGAAACATGATTACGGGAATAACGAAAAGCGCCCAGCGCACGAGGGACATGCGCAACTGCGACGGGGATGCAAGCTGGTTCATGAAAATTGCTCCGGACACGGTCAGCGCGATTCGAATGGAAAAGCGTTCGGGCATGACATTAGCATTGACGCTAAATAGAACAAGGCCGCCTACCCGGTTGGATAGACGGCCTTATATTCGGTTATCGGGCACGTTCTGTGCCGATAATGACGTTCTTACTTGCGTGTGCCCGACAAGCCCATCGAACCAAAGGCGCCCGCCTTCACTTCGCCGGTCATGGCATCGCCAGAAACAGTGGCCGTAGCATCCAAATGCATTGGCATAGGGACGGTGATATCCATGCCCCAGCTCAACGTGTCGCCATCGACAGTGCCATTGGCGATGTCCATGGAACCAAGCCCACCTGACATCTGGCCTGAAAAGCTGCCGCCGTCACTGTTGACAGTTAGCACTGCCTTTTGGTCACCCATCGGGCTTTTGATTGTTACGTCCCAATCGCCATCAACTGCTGCCATATTCTTGCTCCTTATTTAGCACTGTTGCTTGCACTGGTGTTAGCAGCTTCGGTCACCATTTCAATTGGCAATCCAAGTGCCTCAAGCTGCGGCTTTACCTTCGCCGCATCCCCAACAACAAGCCATGTGATCTTGGATGGATCAACCTTGACGCGCATTTCGTCGTTCAACGCCTTTGCCGTCAGCGCGTTATATTTACCCGCCAATGTTTCTGCATAATTGAACGGCCGGTTGTTCAGGCGATCAGCCTGCATCTGGCCAAGCACAGCCGACGACTGTTCATAGCTGCCAGGCAGTTCAAGGACATTGCCCTTGATCGTCTTTTCCAGTTCTTCTGCAGTAACAGGCTTGCCGCCGTTAAAGTCCTTCAATTGATCCATCAGCACCTTGACCGAAGGTCCGGTCTGGTTGGTCTGCACTGGCGCGAACATGTAAAATGGCACGCGATCTTCAGCACCATTGACCTGGCTGCGCACGCCATAGGACCATCCCTTGGTTTCACGCAGGTCCATGTTGATACGCGACAGGAAGTCCCCACCGAAAATCTCGTTTGCAGCGCGTAAGGTCAGCAAATCATCCGATCCCTTTGCGTTGAGGACAAGTCCGGCAAGCACAAGCGATTGTGGCGAATTCGGACGGTCGATCAGCAGGATTTTCGATTCAGGCTCTGGCAAGGCCACGGCAAAATTCTTCGCTGGTGCAGCGGCAGCCGTTGGCTTCCACTTACCAAAACGTTGCTCAAGCATTGGCTTAATCTCATTCAGGCTCGTGTCACCCACTACGAAGATTTCTGCCTTTGAAGGATGCATCCATGACTGGTGGAAATTGGCGACATCAGCGCGGCTGATAGTTGCCACCGTTTCTTCAAATCCGCTGCCGGTCTGTGGTCCGCCATAAGGATGCGCCTGGCCATAAAGCAATGGCGGCATGCGGCGCACGGCAATGCCCTGAGGCTGGTTATTTTCAGACTTGATTCGCGTCAGTTGCTGAACGCGGACTCGCTCCAGTTCGTTGGTTGCAAAGGCCGGATTTTTGATGACATCAGCAAGCAGATCAAGCGAGAGACCAAGATTCGGCTTTACCGCACGCAGGCTCGCAACCGTGCGATCAAGCGACGATCCTACATTTACGTCAGCGCCCAGTTTCTCCTCGGTTTCGGCAATCTCTGTGGACGTCAGTGACTTTGTGCCTTCCATCAGCATGGTCGACATCATCGAAGCAATGCCGCGCTTATCGGCAGGATCAGCTGCGTACCCAGCATTGAAGCTAACCGCGACTCGGACCGTGGGCACTGCGGCACGCCGCGCGAAGAACACCTTGATACCATTGCTTAGGGTTGTTTCTTCAACGGTCGGGAAATCCAGCGAAGGGGTGCTCGTTGGCTCGGGAAATTTGCTGCGATCCTGAAAGGCGACGGGTGCAGAAACCGACGTGTCTTCAGCACCGGGGGGCGCATAAAATGCGGGAGACGTGATCGTGCCGGTTCGGCTGCCCGATCCGGCGGCGACTTCTTGATAGGCTTCACGCTCACCGGGTTCGACACGGATTTCAAGCACTGGGCGCGTGAGCCATTTCTGCATCGCGGCCTTGACTGCCGCTGGCTTTGCCGATGCAAGCCGCTCCAGTTCCTTTTTGTAGAAAGACGAATCGCCAACATAAAGCTGGCCCTCGGCCAAAGCGACAGCCTTGCCGCCAAAGCCACCGACTTGCTCAAGTCCGTCGATTTGCGCGGCAATGTTGCTTGCGGCAACGCGCTGAACTTCTTCAGCAGTTGGACCGGTTTTGATATAATCGGCGATGATCTCATCGAGACGCTTCGCCACCGCATCGGCATCACCACCGGGCTTTACATCGGCCTGAATGTTGACGAGGCTGCCGTGGACAAACGGAATGAGATAGGCTGAAACGCCAACGGCGCTCTGCTCCTGACGCACCAGGATGTTATCCAGACGCGAGCTCGACAAACCGCCCAGCGCGCTCATCGCGATGAACAGGGAGTTCGCGTCGGGATCGGCAAGGCCCGGAACCACCCAGTTGCGATAAATACGCGTGGTGGGCACCTTGTCCTTCATGACGATCTTTACGTCTTTTTCGAGCGTCGGCACGGGCGCATTAACCGGCGCAACTTCCTTGCCGCGCTTGATATTGCCAAACCATTTTTCCACCAATGGCTTTGCCTGCGCTGCATTGATGTCGCCCGCCAGAACCAAGATAGCGTTGTTCGGGCCATAATGGTCAGTGAACCAGTTTTTCATGTCATCAAGGGAGGCCGCCGACAAATCTTCAAGGCTGCCGATAGTGTCGTGATGATATGGGTGCCCAACGGGGAACAGCGTCGCCGAACGCTTATAGTCGACTAGGCCGAATGGCTGATTATCGCCCTGACGCTTTTCATTGGAAACAACGCCGATTTGGTTGTCGAGCTTTTCCTTCGTCACGGCGTTGAGCAAATATCCCATACGGTCGCTTTCGAGGAACAAAGCGGATTCAAGCGCTGTCGTCGGCACGGTCTGGAAATAATTGGTGCGGTCCAACCAGGTGGTGCCGTTCAGGTCGGTCGCGCCGATTTTCTTGGTATATTCGAAATAGTCGCCGGGAGCGTTTTCGCTGCCATTGAACATGATATGCTCGAACAAATGAGCATAGCCGGTTTTGCCCTTTGGCTCATTCTTTGACCCTACGCCATACCAGATGGACACAGCAACGATGGGCGCCTTGCGGTCTTCGTGGACCAGAACCGTCAGGCCGTTATCCAGCGTAAATTTCTCATGCGGAATATTAACCGCATCCACCAATTTCGAAACGGGCGCCGGGGTCTGCGCCAAGGCAGGTGCCTGTGCAACGAGCACAGAGCCCGACATCATAAGTGCAAGGGTCAATTTACGGATCATATTCTGCTCCCAAAGGTAAAATTCGTTGCCACCAGAGATAGCGGCGAAGCGGACAAACACAACGTGACTGCCTAAAATTTTCGACGAACGGCGTTCAGGGCCGATAACGGCGCTTTGCGTTCTTGACGGCGTCTGCCCATTCGAAATGTACCGGCTTGTATCCGCCTGCAACGAACAGTTTCATCTGGTCCGTGTAATGCGGTGATTCGGGCCGGGTAGTGGCCGCACCATAAGGCTGGATGGATTCCGACTGCACCTTACCATCCTTGTCCCAGCGCATGAGCATGATGAAACTATCGCCATGCCGGACGCGCGCTTTGCCGTCGTCTTGCTCTGCATCCCATATCGTCGTCGCGCGCAAGGCGTCGCTTCCCCCAAGCATCGGCAAATCGACGTCTCCGCGCCGTAGGCGCTGTATTTCGGCAAGCGGTGGGTCAATCCGCCCAAAACGCTTTTTGAACTCTGTGACAGCCTCCTGAAGCGTTTTACGGGCATCGGGCATCTTGTCGCCGCGCCAGTTCGGACGCGCGCCAAAGCGGATGATGCGCTCTGCAAAGGCATCGGCATTGCCCTTGCCATCGCTTGACCAATCCCAACTCGCGAGCAGCCTCTGCGCCTCGGCAAGCTCGGGCGCGTCTTTTAGATCCAGCGCGGCAAAGGACGCCATCCAAGAACCGACCCAGCCTTGCTTGCTATAAATTGTATCCATTTTGATCGCGAGCAGCTCTTGCGGCGTGATCGACGTGTCGGCAGTGAGCAACTCGGTTGCGCGCAAGCCCCGGTTGGTCATGCCAAGTTCAATACCGAGATAAGGCGAGTAAGCCGACCGATCCATTTCCGACCCCGGCCCAGCGGCCAGAAATGGCGTGTTATTCGCGTTCTGGACAAAGCCCGAAGCGGGATCCACAATCTTGGGATAACGGTCAAAGCCAACTGGCCCGGCCCACATCGCCTTTGATGTGTCGCCGGGAAGCAGCTTGGTATAATCATAACCAGGCTTACGGTCGGGGAAGAGTGCATTGTAAATATACGCGACGCGGCCAGTTTTATCGGCATAGATGAAGTTGGTCGCTGGAATGCCACCAATCGACATCGATTTGGTCCACTCGTCCCAGTTCGTCGCCTTGGTATTGCGGTAATATTGTTCGACGACCTTCACATTGTCGATGCCCGCATAGCGGATCGCGTAATATCCCTTTTCATTTTTAATGACGGGTCCGTGGATCGAACGATATACCGTCTGTGGTACTGGCAGATTGAACGGCCCCATTTTAACCGGCAACCAAACCCGCTTCGATGTCAGCGGCAACCATTTGCCGTCATAGCGATATTGGTCGCCCGCCTTATTCATCACGAGTTTATAGACGTCGATCAGGTCAGGGCG
>JANPKN010000015.1:0-2185 GCA_031426075.1 Sphingomonadaceae bacterium | reverse complement strand
GGATTGTTGCACGAACAAGGTTCTGGCCGGATCAAGCTGGTGCGCGCGCGCGATGGCCTTTGACGCCTCGACATGTTGGCGCGCGGGGAATGGGCCGCCCGTTTTGCCATAGACAAATATTTCGATACCCGCTGCGCCGTGCGAAGTGCAGAGCCGCATGAAATTAGCCGCGCCTTCGTCGCCGAAGGGTGCTGGCACAGGGCCATGCACCACGAAATGCTGTTCGTTGGCGAAGGCCAGCCTCAACTGGGCCAGCGTTCCGGTCCACTCATGGCTACGGTGGGCCATTGTGATCAGATTGGCAGCCGACAGATGGCATTTGCCGTTCGCCGTGTCAGGCGCAGGCGATACGGTAGCGGCGTTTGCGGCCCACATCGCAGATGCTGAAAAAGCGGCAGCGCGGATATGCGGTTCTGCCGACTGCATATCTGTTGCAAGCCCGGCGAGCCAGTTCTGGTTCGGTCGGTCGAGCGGCATGAAAAATCCTTGTGCCAGACCAAGGCGAAGGTTGGCCCGCATTTTTTCGATGCCCTGCAAGGCGGCAGCCCTGGGGTAAGAGGGTGCGCCTGCGTTATTTGATGAGGCAAGATTGCCCAAGCTTAAGCCAGCATAATTATGACTTGGCCCGATGATCCCGTCAAAATTGATTTCGACCAACGCCATAACTATGACCGCTCCACATATGTAATTTCAGCACCGGTGGAGATGTCGAGCGCACGCGCACTTTCGGCGTCAATAATGACATTTCCGCCTCGGTCATCGATCCACCCATAAGCGGCTTTGAATGCATGAAGGCGCCCAAGGGTGATCAGCTTCTTCTCGCCCGCCTTATGTTCTCCAACAGAATCGCTGATGCTATCTATTGTTGCATCTGTTGCATCGCGGATGCTGCGAATCTGGTCGGTCCGCGCTGTCATGGTTGGGCCACCGTCAAAAATGTCGACGTAGCTTTCCCATGCAAAGCCCTCATTCTCGAGCATTCGCATTGCTGCACGGCCAGATGGGTGTGGTACACCAATCACGGTCTTTGCGCTTTCTTGCAGCATGGCGATGTACACCGGATGTTTGGGCATAAGATCGGCGATGAATTGGTTGCCAAATTTCGCGTTAAATTCGTCGGCTTCCTGAAAGCTCATACCAAAAAAGCGTCCAGCTACGCCGTCCCAGAAGGGTGAACCGCCCGCTTCGTCAATGACGCCGCGTAGTTCGGCGATGGTCCTGTCCGCGAACCTTTGACGATGGTTACGGATGAAAAGATAACGGCTGCGGGCAATCAACATTCCAAGCCCCCCCGCCCGTTCGCCGGGGTGGAGGAAAAGACCGCCGACTTCAGTGGTGCCTTCAAGATCAGTCGAAAGGTTTAGAATGTCGGCGCGGAAGGTACGTTCCAACTCGACACTATGCTGAGTCAGCGCGCCGATGCGGTAACTATAGAAAGGCCATCTTTGGCCGACCTTGCCAAAAATTTGGCATGTGCCGCGCACTTCGCCGGTAAGGCTATTTTGCAGAACGAACACATAAAGATCATCGGCAACATCGTCTCCCTTACGATCAAAGCCTTCGGCGGACCGTTCCAGCTTTGCCGAAAGGGCTTTCTTGTCCGGTGGCAGATTAGTGAAACCACCACCCGTACGTTTTGCCATTTCGTAAATTGGTTGCAAATCGTCCATATTGGCCGGACGGATGAGGAAGGTCATAAGGCCCCTTTTTCTGATAAACGCATGATGGTCAGCGCAGATAATTGAGCGCGCTCGACCAGACTTTCGACGATGAGGAATTCATCTTTGCTATGAATGTTGCCGCCGCGCACACCCATAGTGTCGACCACAGGAACGCCGCATGCCGCGATGTTATTACCATCACACACACCGCCGCTAGAGCGCCAGGCGATGGACAGACCGAGGTCAGTGCCACATTGTTTAACGAGGCCAAACAGCTTGGCGGCTTCGTCGTCGATAGGCTTAGGCGGGCGGCCAAAACTGCCGTGCAAATGCACGCGCACATCATGCTCGCGTTCGATGTCGGCGATTATCCGGCGCAGATCTGCTTCGGTTTGAATCACAATGTCCGGCGTGCGTGGCCGGAAATTCACGCGCAATATCGCGTGATCTGGCACTACATTATTCGGGCCACCACCTTCAATTTTTGCCGGGTTGACTGAAAGCCCCTCGCGCGAAAGCCGCTT
>JANPKN010000014.1:0-13013 GCA_031426075.1 Sphingomonadaceae bacterium | reverse complement strand
CAGAGGGCACGGCAGTCATTGTCGAATAATCGCGCCGCTTAGCTGGCGAACAGGTTCGCGTCGTCGGCAAAGGCCTTAAACTCAAGTGCATTGCCGCTTGGGTCATAAAAAAACATCGTTGCCTGCTCGCCAACTTGCCCTTTGAACCGGACATGAGGTTCGATTCCGAAACGGATGCCAGCCCCCTTTACGCGCTCGGCCAGTGTTTCCCATTGGTCCATGGTCAGGACAACGCCAAAATGTGGGACTGGCACGTCATGGCCATCCACGGGATTGTGCGTAGCAACGCTGCGCGCCGCTGCATCGAGATGTGCGACGATCTGGTGCCCGAAAAAGTTGAAGTCGATCCAATGGTCGGATGACCGCCCTTCGGCACAGCCCATGACGTCGCCGTAAAAATGGCGTGCTTCCGCAAGATCGTGGACGGGAAAGGCCAAATGGAACGGACGAAGGCTCATTTTGAAATCACCGGCTTGGGTAAGGGTTTGTCGATGAGGTCGGCGCTAGCAAGTTCGGCCTTCATTTGCACGGCGCAACTGTTGATCCGCGCAAGGTCGCTTGGTCGCTGAAATTCGGCTTTGGCTGCCTCGGCCATTGCGACCGCGACCAATTCGCGCGGTTGCCCGCTTTGCGCGGTGATCCGACCGCCGACGATGCCAGCCCAGCGTTTGCCCGATTGCCGAACATCAGGTGCACCCACTGGCGCACTGCCAAGCCGTTGCTTTTCGGCCAAGGTTGCCAGAACAGCAACGCAGGCGATATCGCCTTGGTGCGCGTCGGTCAGCGGGGACGGCGGAGTATTAGTGGCAAGCGCCATGGCAAGAAATATCATGTGCCTGAATTAGCAGCCACTGGCTGAACCGCAAGCAACGAGAACGTTTGCCTGATTGCTTTTGTGATATTCGAAGGGCAAAGGCGGGCGGTGCATAAAATCTCCGGCCTGCTTCAGAAATTCCCGCGCTGGGCGGCGCTCGGCGCTGGCGCATTGTCCGCTTACGGGTTTGCGCCATGGAGCCTGTGGCCGCTAACGCTTGTTTGTTTCGCATTGCTCATCCACCTGATTGCGCAAGCCCAAAATGCAAAGCGCGCCTTCATGCTTGGCTGGGTTTTCGGGGTCGGGCATTTCGCTTTTGGCAATCAATGGATTGCGGTCGCGTTTACTTTTCAGGCCGCGATGCCGATCTGGCTTGGCTATATCGCGGTGGTTGCGCTGGCGCTGTATCTCGCGGTCTATCCAGCCTTGGCAGCTGCGGGTGCGTGGCACATCTCAAATCCGCCCCGCTTGCGGGGAGGTGGCGCGCGCGAAGCGGGTGACGGTGGGGGCTCTGCCAAAACCGCAGCGAACGCAAGCTCCCCCGCTCCACCACCTGCGGAGGTCCACCTCCCAGAGCCGGGGAGGAATATACTTCCCCTCATCTTCGCCTTTGCAGGGCTATGGATCATCACCGAATGGCTGCGCAGTTGGGTGTTCACGGGCTATGTCTGGAACCCGCTCAGCGTGATTACGGTTGCCATGCCCTATGTGGCGCAGCCAGCCAGCGCGATTGGCACCTACGGCATGTCGGGCATCATCATTCTTGTCGTAGGCGGCGTCTACAAATTCGCGTCATTGTGGACCCGCGCATCGGGCGACGAACGCACAAGCGGTGGATGGACTGGCTATTTCATCGGCGGTGCGCTGCTCTTTGCACTGGCCGCAACCGGAATCATCGCGCGGGTTTCGTTGTGGGGCGGATTTTTCAGCAGCGGCACCGCGAACCAAGCGCAAACGGTGGCCATTACCGTCGTTCAGCCAAACATCTCCCAAGCCGACAAATATGCGCCGGGCTATGACGCAATCAACTTCGCCAAGCTGGCGATGAACAGCCGCCCCTTGCCAGACCAGGGCCCGCGCCTGCTCCTGTGGCCAGAGGCCGCGATTCCAGACTATCTGGAAGAGGGCTATCCGTACCGTTATTATCAAGGCCAGCCGGGCGAAAGCGCCGCCGGAGCGCGGGCGCGGCTCACGACGCTCATGGCTGACGGCGATGTTTTGGTGACGGGCGCAAACCGTCTTGTTATCGAAAAGGGACAGTTGGTTGCCGCGCGCAACAGCGTTTCGGTTATGGACGCTTTTGGCCGGATCCTTGGCCATTATGACAAGGCGCATCTGGTGCCTTATGGCGAATATCTGCCGTTGCCATGGTTGCTTGAACCGCTTGGGCTGGCGCGCCTCGTTCCGGGAAGCCTCGATTTCTGGCCTGGCCCCGGTGCGCAGACGATGACCGTGACTGTCAACGGCAAGCCCGTCAAAATCGGGATGCAAATCTGCTATGAGATCATCTTCTCCGGCCAGACTGTTGACCGCAAGAACCGGCCCGATTTCATTTTCAACCCATCCAACGACGCGTGGTTCGGCACGATTGGCCCGCCGCAGCATCTCGCTCAAGCCCGGCTGCGTGCAATTGAAGAGGGCCTGCCCGTCGTGCGCGCGACACCGACCGGAATAAGCGCCATTATCGATGCCAGTGGCCGGATTGTCCAAAGCCTGCCTTTGGGGACCGATGGCCGTATTGATGCGCAACTGCCCCGCGCAAAAACACCGACGTTATTCGCGCGCTTCGGCAACATCGTTCCGCTCGCGCTGGCCGGGCTGCTGGTCCTGCTGGCGTTGTTACCGCTTGCCCGCCGTCGCGGTTATCGCTAAGGGCGCAAAACGATATAAAGAAAACTTTATACGCAGATACAGCCAATAGACTGGAACAACCATGCGCTCAAATTACCTCTTCACGTCCGAATCCGTGTCCGAAGGACATCCTGACAAGGTTTCGGACCAGATTTCCGACGCCATCGTCGACTTGTTTTTATCCAAAGACCCCGAGGCGCGCATCGCCTGCGAAACACTGACCACAACGCAGCTGGTCGTGCTCGCTGGCGAAATCCGCTGCAAGGGCGTCTACGAAAATGACGAATGGGCCCCTGGCGCCAAGGAAGAAATCGAAGCGACCGTCCGCCAGACCGTCAAGGATATCGGTTATGCGCAAAAGGGCTTCCATTGGGAAACCTTGCGCTTCGAAAATAACCTGCATGGCCAATCGGCGCATATCGCACAGGGCGTTGACGCCACTGGCAACAAGGACGAAGGCGCTGGCGATCAGGGAATCATGTTCGGCTATGCGTCGACTGAAACGCCTGACCTGATGCCAGCGACGCTGGATTACAGCCACAAGATTTTGGAACGCATGGCTGCCGACCGTCATTCCGGCGCTGCGCCGTTCCTTGAACCTGATGCGAAAAGCCAGGTTACATTGCGCTACAACAGCGAAGGCAAACCCGAAGCCGCCACCGCTATCGTCGTCTCCACGCAGCATGCACCGGGATATGATCAAGGCGAGAAAGAAGCGCAACTCCACGCTTATGTAAAAGGGGTCATCGCTGACTTGCTTCCTGCAAGACTGCTGACCGAAACCGAATATCACATCAACCCAACGGGCAGCTTTGAAATCGGCGGCCCCGATGGCGACGCTGGCCTGACTGGCCGCAAGATCATTGTCGACACATACGGCGGCGCTGCTCCGCATGGCGGCGGTGCGTTTTCGGGTAAGGACCCGACGAAGGTTGACCGTTCAGCGGCTTACATCACGCGCTATTTGGCCAAGAATATCGTCGCCGCTGGCCTTGCCACGCGCTGCACTATTCAACTTGCTTACGCCATTGGCGTGTCCAAGCCTTTATCGCTCTATGTCGACACGCACCGCACCGGCACAGTTGGCGATGACCAGATTGAAGCCGCAATCATGGGCATCGAGAAACTGGGCGGCCTCACCCCGCGCGGAATTCGTACGCATCTTGGGCTCAATAAGCCCATCTATCGCAAGACCGCAGCTTATGGCCATTTCGGTCGCAAGCCTGAAGGCGACTTCTTCCCATGGGAACGCACTGACTTGGTCGAAGATTTGAAAGCCGCTTTGGCTTAATTAAACTTGCAGGCTGGCGGCTGAAAGTTTAGCCGCCAGCCGCATGACTGCGAACAAAATCGGGGACCCAACGACGCTGAACCGCCTTTATGGCCGTTCAAAGGGCAAGAAGCTGCGTTCGGACCAGAATGAACTGGTTGAAAATCTTTTGCCGCAGATTGCGGTGCCGGACGAAGGCGTGCTTGGTAGCAGAGAGCTGTTCGGTGACGAACGCGTTATGCATTTCGAAATTGGTTTTGGCGGCGGCGAGCATCTGGCATTCCGCGCTGACCTGCTGCCTGATCATGGCTTTATCGGGTGCGAGCCTTTCCTGAACGGCGTTGCGCAAGCGCTGTCGCATGTTCGTGAGGGGGGCCTGCGCAATGTCCGTCTGCACATGGGCGATGCGTTGGAGATGTTGCGCCGTGTGCCCGACGGCTCGCTGTCCTTTGTCTATCTGCTTCATCCCGATCCATGGCCAAAGGCAAGGCACATAAAACGCCGGATGATGAACGACGGGCCATTGGATTTGATTGCGGCAAAACTAAAACCCGGCGGCGAATTCCGGTTTGGCACGGATCATCCCGTTTATGTCCGCCACGCGCTGATGGTCATGCAACGCCACCGGCACCAATTTGATTGGCTGTGCAACAGCGCGTCAGATTTTCAGAACCGTCCCGGCGGCTGGCCCGAAACAAGGTATGAGGCAAAGGCGCGCCGGTTAGGGCACGAAGTCTGGTATTTCAGGTATCGCCGTAAGTCAGATTAAAAAGCCCGGCTGCTTCCAGCTTCGACCTTGTCTACCCATTCGGGATAGAAACTTGGCTGCCGACGTGACCAGCCAGTTGCGGTGGCAGCAGCTTCGCTGATCGACTGCAACAATATCTTGCGCTTGTTCGGCGGCAAATGCGGCATAGAAGCCGCTGCACAGAACGCCGCGGGCAACCATGGCCGCGCATCTGCCCCGATCAACCGTTCGTACAGGAAACGGTAAGCGGCAAAGCACTCAATACGTCCCTGCCCCAGATCAAAAGCGGAAACCGTCACCAGTTGCGCCAAAAACGGTTCAGCGTCCTGAAGCACTGCCGAATCCGGTACGATGGCCCGAATGTCTGGCAAGCGTTCGTAAAATATGTGTTGGGCATCAATCGACGCAACCTCGACAGCGTCGCGCGACCAGACGGCGACGGCGTCTTTGCGATCAAACGCCACATCCAGTGACCGCCGGATATACCGCTGGGTCGCAGCGCTAAAGCCAGCAAATTCCTTGATCTCGGCCAATGTTAAAAAGCCAGGACCTTCATGCGTTGTCTTCGTCATGACCATATCCCCCAGTTTTCCCCAGACCGCTATAATCGCCCCAACATGGTTAGCGAATGATTAACGGCCGATTCAATGGAAAAACATTCGACCAAATTGGCCAAGCGTTCGACGAGAAACGATGCACGTGGTGCAACGAGGGGAAAAACGGCTATAGAAAGATATGGAAAAATTTCCCTCTCGTCATGCGCTCGTTGGCCACCAGATGGCGTTGCTCACCATAATCGGGTTCTGGGCGTTTTACGCATTAATCCTGTCACTGCGTGCTGCATTGTTAGATTTTCCAGCGCAGGCCATATTGTTCGAACGTCGCCTGATGGTCGCGTTGGTGGGTGTACTCGTGACATGGATCCTTTATGTGGGATTACGATTGGCTGACCGCCGGTCGCTTGGCTTTCGGGTTAGTGCGGCGTTCATAGGTGCTATTCCTTGCGCGATGGTGCTGGCATCGGCGAATTTTTATATCTTCAACCTTTATGATCCCATCAGCCTGTTTAAAGATCCAAGCGTCGGGCGGACAATCGAGGATTTGAAGGAGCAGCTAGGGCTGTCGTTCTGGCAGGAAATTGCCGACATTTCCGTCACGCATTATTTCTTCCTGATCGCCTGGGGTTCGCTTTACGTCGCCATTGGCTATGCCCGTGAGGTGAGGGAAGCCGAGCGAAAGACATCGCGATTTGCGCAAGCTGCACAGGACGCGGAACTTCGTTCGCTGCGTTATCAGGTGAACCCGCATTTCCTGTTCAACACCCTTAATTCACTCTCCAGCCTCGTCATGACGGGAAAGCCCAATGAGGCTGAAACGATGATCCAGAACCTGTCCAATTTTTACAGGACAAGCCTGTCGTCCGACCCGCTTGAAGATGTCACGCTTGAAGAAGAGGTTGAGCTTCAGCGGCTGTATCTCGAAATCGAAAGCGTCCGTTACCCCAAGAGGTTGCGCGTCAGCATCAACATCCCCGAGGATTTGATGAACCAGCAAGTGCCAGCGTTAATTCTGCAGCCACTGGTCGAAAACGCTATCAAATATGGCGTGTCGCGCACCACGCGACCAGTGCAGATTACTATCAAGGCTGAACGCGACGGCAATAATCTCGTCCTGAGCGTTACCGACGATGGAGAGGCCGTCGATTCAAATCATGTCGGCGGAAACGGCATTGGCCTTGCCAATGTGCGCGACCGGCTGGAGGCACGCTATCGATCGGCTGCGCGTCTGGATACCCAAGTAATTTCTGGAGGAGGCTTTGTTGCGATGCTCACCCTGCCATTGAGCCGGAGGCTCGGTTCATGAAGCGCCTGCGTACATTGATCGTCGATGACGAACCGTTGGCCATCGAGCGCCTCGAGATACTCAGCGCTGACCATCCTGTAATCGAAATCGTGGGCACCGCAAATGATGGGGTTGAGGCATTGCGGATTGCGCAGCAATTGACGCCGGACCTCATCTTCCTCGATATCGGCATGCCGAAGATGGACGGTATCAATGCCGCACGCGCGTTGGGCCTAATGAACAAGAAACCGGCAATCATCCTGATCACCGCTTACGACAATTTTGCGGTTGAGGCATTTGACCTCGACGTCGTCGATTATGTATTGAAACCCGTTTCCAGCGAACGGCTTGGCCGCGCTATCACGCGTGCATGTGGCGCACCGGACGCCGATATGCATTTGCCGGGTCCTTCGGCAAAGGCGGACAGCCGCTATGCGAGCGAATTCTGGGTATCACATCGCGCCGAGCTTATCCGCATTGCCGCGATGGACATTGAACGGATCGAAGCTGAGCGTGACTATATGCGGTTACATACCGCGGGACGAAGCTATTTGCTGCACCAGACCATCTCGGCGCTTGAACAGCGTTTGGACCCTGAACAGTTTCAGCGCATCCACCGAAGCCATATTGTGCGGCGCGACCTGATTACCGGACTGCGGCACGAAGGTGGCGGGGTCTGGCACGCATTATTGGGTGAGGACCACTCGATGCGTATCGGACGTAAATATCTGGCTGACGTCAAACGTCTCGCCGGAAAATAACGAACTCCGGCGTCATCTGCCGGAGTCCGTTGATTTGACGCTGATACCTTAGTTGGTGGCGACACCTGCCGTGCCGTCAAAGGCAAGGCGGCGCTTTTCCATAAAAGCAGCGATGATACGTTCGGTTTGTGGAGCAGCTTTCAGATTAGCCTGCTTTTCGCATGCCAATCGATCCTGACGTTCCTTGACCGTAAACGCCCGCGGTGTTCCACAGACCTGCTTTACAGCTTGTTTGATCCGCAACTGAAGACGCTCACGCCCGGCTGGGGAGGAAAGATCCAAATCGGCGTGACGTACTTCTTTCGACTTCCAATCGGCCATCGCTGGGGCGGTGGCAAGGAGCGAGGTGGCAACAGACAATGATAGTAATATTAGCTTGGGGGTAGCCATACATAATACCTTTCATATGACCGCTGCATTTTGCAGTCAGCCAAAGGGGGAGAGGGTTGCAGGCCGGACAACATCCGAAGCTGGGGAGCATGAAAAGAGCCCGGCCTGCGCAAACACAGATACGCTAGCTGTGTTGCTCGTGCATGACAGTTTCGATTAAGTGCAAAGACAATCGATTGATCGACCAGCGTCGCGGCCAACGCACCAAACTGGTCGACCAACGACCAAAATGTCCATTTCGTCGATGGAATAGGTTGGTTTAAATGAGGCCAGCAAGCGGGCTGGAGGGATCCGCATACATGCGCCGCCCCATTCTGCCCGCCAGATACGCCATGCGGCCTGACTGGACCGCAAGTTTCATTGCGGTTGCCATGGCGATGGGATTCTTGGCTTCGGCAATGGCGGTGTTCATCAACACGCCGTCGCAGCCCAGTTCCATGGCGACTGCCGCATCGGACGCCGTCCCTACGCCAGCGTCGACAAGAACAGGCACCTTAGCGCCCTCGACAATCAGGCGGATGGTGACTCGGTTTTGAATGCCAAGCCCCGAACCAATCGGCGCACCCAACGGCATCACGGCGACAGCGCCTGCATCTTCCAATTGCTTGGCCGCGATAGGATCATCAACACAGTAAACCATCGGCAAGAAGCCTTCCTTGGCCAAAACCTCAGTTGCCTTCAACGTTTCGCGCATATCGGGGTACAATGTCTTGGCTTCACCAAGTACCTCAAGCTTTACAAGGTCCCAGCCACCAGCCTCGCGCGCCAGTCGCAAGGTGCGGATCGCGTCATCCGCAGTGAAGCATCCGGCGGTGTTGGGAAGATACGTATATTTCTTCGGATCGATATAGTCCGTCAGCATAGGTGCCTTGGGGTCCGACACATTGACGCGCCGCACCGCAACGGTGATGATCTCCGCGCCCGACGCCACAAGCGCCGCCGCGTTCTGTTCAAAATCCTTATATTTGCCGGTCCCGACAATCAGCCGCGAATGGAAAGTGCGGCCTGCAACTGACCAGCTGTCAGCAGGCGCATCATCCTGCCCGCCGCCGACAAAGTGGACGATCTCCAGCCTGTCGCCATCGGCCAGCACAACATCTTCCAGCGTCGACCGCGACACGATCTCCAGATTGCGTTCGACAGCCACCTTCGTTGGATCAAGGCCAATATCGCGGACTAGGTCGGCCACAGTGGCAGCACCGCGAAAACGGCGCACCTCACCATTGAGCGTCAGGGAGATAGAATCGGCGGAAAGGGAAGAGGTCATTTCATCTCGCTATTTTTATTGAGTGGCATATAGTGCGTGGCAGACACGGTACGCAACCGCTGCTTTGACAATTTCGGGGGACACACTTTGGCTGACCAGCCAACAATCTTTGTTCTAAACGGCCCAAATCTCAATTTGCTTGGCACCAGAGAGCCCGAAATTTACGGCACCGATACGCTTGACGATATCGCTGGCCGGTTGGACGATCAGGCGCGCGCGGCTGGCGCCGTCATCGATTTTCGGCAATCAAACCATGAAGGGCATTTGATCGATTGGCTGCATGAGGCGCAAGCCGAAGGCGCAAAGGCTGTGCTTTTGAACGCTGCTGGTTTTACCCACACGTCAATCGCGATCTTGGACGCGATTAAGGCGATCACTGTCCCGGTATATGAAGTGCATTTATCCGACCCGCACAAACGGGAAGCTTTCCGGCATTTGAGTTATGTCAGCATGGCCGCAAAAGCGGTGTTTGCGGGGCATGGCGCGAAGTCGTATGAACTGGCGCTGGACGCAGCGTTGCAACTTTGACATTAGGCGCTGCAATATAATTTCAGGGGCCAAGGAGTTTTACATGGCGGCGAAGACAGGAAATACTGGAAGCATGCAAGTCGACACGGATCTCGTCCGTGAGCTGGCGGCCATGTTAAACGACACTGGCCTTAGCGAAATTGAGGTTGAGGACGGCGAACGCAAAATCCGCGTGTCACGAACGATGACTGCGGTTGCAGCGCCCATGATGGCAGCGCCGGTCGCTGCACCATCCGCAGCCCCGGCAGCAGCAGCAGCGCCAAGCGCCCCTGCCATCTCCGCCAACGCCATGAAGTCACCCATGGTCGGCACAGCCTATTTGACGCCTGAACCCGATGCTGCGCCGTTTGTGAGCGTTGGTCAGCAGGTGAAGGCCGGCGACACTGTCCTGATCATCGAAGCGATGAAGGTCATGAACCCGATTGTCGCTGCGACATCAGGCACTGTCACCGAGATTTATGTCGAAAGCGGCCAGCCCGTGGAATATGACCAGCCATTGTTGGTGATTGCGTAAAAATGGCCATTGAGAAAATCCTTATCGCCAACCGCGGCGAAATTGCGCTTCGCATTCACCGCGCCGCGCACGAAATGGGGATCAAGACGGTTGCCGTCCATTCGACCGCCGACGCAGATGCCATGCATGTGCGGCTTGCAGACGAAGCGATTTGCATTGGACCGCCTTCCGCGACCGACAGCTATCTCAACATTCCAGCGATTATCTCCGCGGCCGAAATCAGCCATGCCGACGCGATCCACCCCGGATATGGCTTCTTGTCGGAAAATGCGCTATTCGCCGAAATCGTCGAAAGCCATGACATCAAATGGATTGGCCCGAAGCCCGAGCATATCCGCACCATGGGCGACAAGGTTGAGGCCAAGCGGACCGCAGGCGCATTAGGCCTGCCGCTGGTGCCCGGCTCCGATGGCGCAATTGAGGATGTAGCGGAAGCCAAGGCGATAGCGCGCGAAATCGGCTATCCGGTCATCATCAAAGCGGCATCCGGCGGCGGCGGGCGCGGCATGAAAGTCGTGAACAGCGAAGAAGAGCTTGAGACCCAGATGCAGCAAGCAGGGTCCGAAGCCAAAGCAGCCTTTGGCGATGCGACGGTCTATCTTGAAAAATATCTCGGCAACCCGCGCCATATCGAATTTCAGATTTTCGGCGACGGAAACGGCAAAGCCGTGCATCTGGGCGAGCGCGACTGTTCGTTGCAGCGGCGGCACCAGAAAGTGCTGGAGGAAGCGCCCTCGCCCGTGCTTGCAACAGCCGAGCGCGATCGCATGGGAACGATCTGCGCCAAGGCAATGGCCGACATGGGCTATCGCGGTGCTGGCACCATCGAGTTCCTCTGGGAAAATGGCGAGTTCTATTTCATCGAAATGAACACCCGGTTGCAGGTCGAACATCCTGTCACCGAAATGATTACAGGCATTGATCTGGTGCGTGAGCAAATCCGCGTTGCCGAGGGCAAGCCGCTTTCGTTCACGCAAGAAGATGTGACCTTCACTGGCCATGCGGTTGAATGCCGGATCAACGCCGAAGATCCGCGCACGTTCATGCCATCGCCGGGCACTGTGACATGGTATCACCCTCCCGGTGGATTGTATGTCCGCGTCGATAGCGGCCTGTATCACGGGTACAAAGTCCCGCCATATTATGACAGCATGATCGCGAAGCTGATTGTCTATGGCCAGACGCGCGAAGGTTGCCTCATGCGGTTGCGCCGTGCGCTTGGCGAATTTGTGATTGAGGGCATGAAGACCACCATTCCGTTACATCAACGCTTGTTGGAAGAGCCTGATTTCCAGAACGGCAATTACACCATCAAATGGCTTGAAGAATGGCTGGCGAAGGACGCGGAATAAGCCTCTCCCGCCGAGAGGTGGCGTTTGGGCTTGCGGCCCTGCCGCTTGTCGGTTGCGCGCCGCTTGGTCCCGACCGCGATGTGTTGTTCATTCCCGCGAACAAGGCCGCCGCGTTAAAGCCAGATGACCCGAAACGTCTGTTAGAGCTTGTGACACTTGATCCCGCGATCCGGCTCGACATGCGCTATGCGACCGCGAACAATTTTACCGGCCGTATTTTGTATGACGAAGCGCGCGCCTTTTTGGCCGCTCCCGCTGCTTTAGCAGTCGCGCGCGCAAGCAAAGCCGCGCAGGCAGATGGCTTTGGCCTGACGATTTACGACGCCTATCGCCCTTGGCGCATCACCAAAAAACTTTGGGATGCAACGCCCGTTGGTCCGAAAAAGGAATATGTCGCCAACCCCAAACGCGGCTCGAAACATAATCGCGGCTGTGCGGTCGATTTGACCTTGCATGATTTACAAACCGGCAAGCTCGTCGAAATGCCGACCGAGTTCGATGATTTTTCTGAAAAAGCCCACCGCGATTATATGGGCGCTTCTGCGGCGGCCATTTCCAACCGCGCGCGCCTGGCGCGTTATCTAGAGGCCGAAGGTTTTGTTGGTCTGTCCAACGAATGGTGGCATTTTGATTTCAACGGGTGGGAGCAGTTCCCGGTGATGGATATACCCTTTAACAAAATCGCTTAATGTCCTTGTTCATCAAAACGCTTCCTTTCATGAACATGTATGAGCAGTTCAGCTTCGCTTCAGCAGAATCAGTGCAGACAGGGCCCAACGCAGAAGCATGGTGCCTCTGCCATGGGGACCTGCCATGAAAAAGTTTATCCTAATGACATTGGTTACCGCGACCGCGCTGTCGCCGATTGCGGCTTATGCTGCCGAGATCGCGCCAGTCAGTGCACGCGGTACGTTTGAAGCCAGCGCTGGTTTTCAGCGTGAAGACCGCCGCGCCGAGCGCCAAGAAGCCCGCGCCAACCGGACGCCGGAGCAACGCGCGGAACGCCGCGCAGAGCGTCAGCAAAGCCGACCACAACGCACACAGGCTGTGCAAGCGCCTGCACCCCAGGCACAGGTTGTAAATCGCGCGGAGCGTCAACGTGACGGCGTCCGTGTAGACCGTCAACGTGAAGTACTACGTACCGAACGCCAACGTGATGGTGTGCGCACAGAACGCCGTGAAGCAAGCCAAGACGGCCGTTATTATGACCGCAACCGCGATGGTAACCTTGACCGCCGCTGGGACCAGAATCGCGACGGTCAGTTGGACCGGAACTGGGATCGTAATCGCGATGGCCGCCTTGACCGCCGCGTGGACCGCAATGACGATGAACGCATCGATCGCCGCTACGACCGGAATCGCAATGGTGATCTGGACCGCCGCGTCGACCGGAACAATGACAACCGGCTCGACCGTCAGCAGGCTGGCCGTTGGACCAACAACTGGCGCAACGATAACCGCTATAACTGGCGCAGCTATCGCGAGCAGAACAGAAACTATTACCGTCCTGGCCGCTATTACTCGCCATATCGTGACCGGAATTATAGCCGCATCTCCATCGGCTTCTCGTTGGGGTCAGGCTATTACGGATCGCGTTATTGGATCAACGACCCGTGGCAGTATCGCTTGCCAGCCGCTTACGGCAGCTACCGCTGGGTCCGTTATTATGACGACGT
>JANPKN010000013.1:0-3725 GCA_031426075.1 Sphingomonadaceae bacterium | reverse complement strand
GCCAATATTACCATTGGCACCAACTTGCGGCAGCGCGGCAATGTCGACGCCATCATCGCCAAGGGCATTGAGCTTTCGGGTGAGGCCGTATTCGGCGAGATCGCCCTTTCAGGGTCCTACGCCTTTAGCGATAGCAAGGTGCGTGCTTCTGGCAGTGCTATTGGCCTGAACGGCCTTTCTCCAGCGCAAAGCCCGCGCCATGCGGCCAACGCCACGGTGCGCTGGACGCCAAGCGATGGCGCGATTTTATCGGCGACTGCGCGCTATGTCGGCGCGCAGGTTGAGGATGATCTGGAGAGCAATATCCTGCCATCCGCGTTCACCCTTGATGGCTTTGCGCAAATCCCGCTGACGCGCCAAGTCGCATTAACCGGCCGCGTGGAAAATATCTTCAACGAGGCTGTCGTAACGCGCAAGGTCGATAGTTCCATCGACCTCGGCACCCCGCGCATCGTGTGGATTGGCCTGAAATTTACAACGCGCTAAGCCGCGCCGCCTTCCCCTCAGCCCCAGAATTGCTTCGACGCGATTTTTGCGCCTTCCGATAGCGCTGCCATCTTGGCCCAAACTACGCTGCGGTCGACACTGCCGGAACCGACGTGAATGCTGAAGCCGCAGTCTGCACCGGCCATGACATTGTCGCGGCCAACGAGATGCGCGTAGCGCGCGATCCGCTGGGCGATGAGTTCAGGATGCTCGATATAGTTTGACTGGCACTCAATCACACCGGGGATGAGCACTTTGCCTTCGGGCAGCTTGATGTCTTCGAACATCGCAAATTCATGCGCATGCCGCGGGTTCGCGGCCTCGAACTGGATAGCATGCGGGCGGGCTTTCCAGACCAGATCGATGATATCGCGAAACGGCACGTCGCAATGATGCGGGCCGGGATAATTGCCCCAGCACATATGCATCCGCAGTTGCTCTGGCGCGATGTTGGCGGTCGCACGGTTCAGCGCCTCGATATTCAACGCCATCTTGTCGCGGAAACCGCTGAGATCCAATTCACGGAACTGCGTGTGCCGGCCCATGGCAAGGTCAGGGCAGTCCACTTGCAGGATGATGCCTTGTGCGGCAATTGCCTCATATTCGTGGCGAAGCCCTTCGGCCAAGGCGAAGACATAATCTTCATCGCTGTCATAATAATCATTGCGGAAGAACAAGGCGGTCACGCCCGGCGACGCCGCGCTCATAAATGCCTGCTTGCCCGAATGCTTCGCAAGCGCGGCGTTCAGTGCAGACGCATCGCGGTCAACTGCGGTCATATCCTTGACGGTGATCGGTGCATTGCAGGCTGGCGTTTTGCGGTGCTTGCGGCCCGGATCGGAAAAGACGCGCTCCTTGGTCGACGGGAAATTTTCAATATCCTGAAAGGCAAAGCTGTTGCCGGTGCCGCCAAATCCGTTCAGCCGGTCCTTGATATAGGTGGCGTAGCTAGGCTTGGACTGTTCGCCATCGTTGATGATGTCCAGCCCGGCCTCGGCTTGGCGATCAACTACAAATCGAACCGCTGAGGCGATGTGTTCATCAACGGCAGCCAGATCGAGCGGTAGGCCATCTTCCTTGGCGAACATGATGTCGATGAGGTCATCTTCGCGCGGCAGACTGCCGACATGGGTGGTGAGAAAACGTCCGGCGCTAGCCATGTCAAACTTCCTTTAAAAAATGCGTGTTCAAAAAATTCTGGAGCAGCCGATTGACCGATGCTGCCTGGTCAACATTGGCCAAGTGGCCAGCGTCAGCAATAATCTCTGTCTGTCCATGAGGGACATGGCCCCCAATATAATGCGCGACCTGTTTGCGCCAGTCGCTATCCTGCGTGCCAGCTATAGCGAGTAAAGGCATAGGCAGAGACGCTATGTCTTGGGTGGTAAATGCCAGCGGATCTTGGTCCACCAACTGGTCGCGGCCATCATAGTCAGCGAGGATGTGTTGCAACAAGTTTTGTCCCGCCGGCGTCACCTGCGTAAGCGGGTGAGCCTGCCACTGCACCAACATGTCGGAGAGCTTTCCGGCGCGAACCAGCCTTGCTAACGCAGCGCGATCAATTTCCGGCGCATCTGCAGGTTCATGGACCAAATGGTGCAACGGGGCGCCAATTAGGCACATCGCCTTCACCCGTTCCGGATGGCTGCGCGCGGTATCCAACGCCACTGCAGCGCCCTGCGAGAGACCAACCAGTGCAAAGCCCTTCGCACCGAAATGGTCCGCAATTTTCAAAACGTCATCATGTTCCAGCGCAAGGCAAGGCGGCGCAGTCGAACGACCGAACCCACGCCGGTCCGGCATGACCATTTGAACGCCCGACAGTGCCATTTGCGGTAACCAGATGCGCCAGTCCAATGTCCAGCCGTGCAGGAAAATGACAAGCGGGCCATCGCCTGCGGAACGGACATGAAGCTGCCCCCCTGCGACCTGCACCCAATGCGATTCAGCGATATTGTCGCCTGACCCTTCGAACGGACGACTGGCCAACACCGGCGTTCAGGCGTGCATGGCCCGGAACGGGTTGTTATTAGCGTGATTGCCAGCCAACCAACGGCTCAGCTCACCACGCGCTTCGGCGCGACGCTGCGCATCTAATGGTGCAGCCTCTGGCGCATCATAGGTGAACTCAAGCGTCATGTTGTTTGGATCTTTGACATAGACCGAACGGCAATAGCCATGCTCAAGCGTGTAGGTCTGCGGCTCAACAAAGCCCGCTGCAGCGATGCGGCGCTCCAGTTCTTCCTGACCCGCTTTATCGACCTGAAGTGCGATATGAATGAACGGGGATTCAGGCATTTCAGGGCCGAATTCTGCCTGGTCGGCGGGGTCAGCAAATTGGAAAAACGCAAGCGCGCTGCCGTCTGCCAGTTCAAAAAAGCAATGACAATAGGTCCGTTCTCTGCCGAACAATTCGTCCTTCTCGCAATAAGTCGCCATTAACGGAAAGCCCAAAACGTCCTCGTAAAAAGCGCGGGTCGCTTCCAAATCTTTGGTTACATACGCTGTGTGGTGCAGTCTTTTTGCAAGAATTTGCGTGCTCATGCTGTTCGTCCTCGTCCGCTTAAAGTTATGCAATCGTCTGTCAGGCTACCAGCTTAGCGGCAATTTGTGCAACATGATTGCCTTGGAAACGTGCGCCATCCAGTTCGTTTGCGCTTGGCATCCGGCTGCCGTCATTCCCCGCCAGCGTGGTCGCGCCATAAGGCGTACCGCCACTGATTTCGCCCATCTCGCTGTTACCCTTGAAGGTATAAGGCAGGCCGACAATGACCATGCCGTGATGCAGCAAAGTCGTGTGGAATGACGTGATGGTCGTTTCCTGCCCGCCATGCTGGCTGGCGGTTGAACAGAATACGCTGCCGACCTTGCCAACCAACGCATTGGCAAACCACAAGCCGCCTGTTTGATCGAGGAAGTTGCGCATTTGCGCCGCCATATTTCCGAAACGTGTTGGCGTTCCGAATATAATGGCGTCGTAATTGGCAAGCTCATCCGGCGTTGCGATTGGTGCCGCCTGATTGACCTTGATATGCGCCGCAGCTGCCACTTCATCGGGCACCAGTTCAGGCACCCGCTTAATGTCCACTGTGGTTCCAGCAACCGACCGTGCGCCCTCGGCAACAGCCTCCGCCATCGCCTCGATATGGCCATAGCTGGAATAATATAAGACGAGGACTTTAGTCATTCACAATACCTTAGAATTTGTAGCTGGCTTCAAGGCCGTAAATGCGTGGACG
>JANPKN010000012.1:0-2338 GCA_031426075.1 Sphingomonadaceae bacterium | reverse complement strand
AGAAACTGGTGAGGTCACTTGCGCGGACGGCATCGTCAACTTCACGCAAGAATGCCTCGTCGCTGCCGCTGCGGTCTTTACCAGCGGGCTTTTCAGTCGGTGTCAAAGCCAAAAGGGCCTCCGAATTCGTTTAGTCAAAATTGGTCAGGGCCGTCCTTAGCCCGACTCGCCCCGATAGGCCAGCCTGCTTTATACAGGCTGGTAGAGCTGATCAGGTCCTGGGAAGCTGCGGTCGCGGACGCCAGCGGCATATTCGCGTACAGCCTCTTCAACGCTGACGCCCATATTGCCGAATTTTTTGACGAATTTCGGTACGCGGTCAAACAGGCCAAGCATATCCTCTGCGACCAGCACTTGCCCGTCGCATTGCGCCGATGCGCCGATGCCAATGGTCGGGCAGGCGATTTTCTGTGTGATTTCGATGGCAATGGGTTCAAGCACGCCTTCAATCACCATCGCAAAGGCGCCAGCGTCGGACATTGCGATCGCGTCCTCGACGATGGATTTGGCTTCCTCCGGGCTTTTGCCGCGCACGCCATAGCCACCAAGGATGTTGACCGCCTGCGGCGTCAATCCAACATGCGCCATCACTGGAATACCGCGCGAAGTCAGGAATTCAACGGTCGGGGCCAAAACTCTGCCGCCCTCCAGCTTGACTGCGGCGGCTCCGGTTTCCTTGAGCAGGCGCGCAGCATTGCTGAATGCCTGCTCGGGCGAGGCTTCGTACGAACCGAACGGCATATCGACGATCACGGCCGCGTGATAGCTGCCGCGCACAACCGCTGCGCCGTGCGCCGCCATCATTTCCATCGTCACCGCAACCGTGTGCGGCAGGCCGTAAATAACCTGACCCAGCGAATCACCGACCAGCAGCATATCGCAATGCGGGTCCATCAGCTGCGCCATGCGCACAGTATAGGCCGTGAGCATAACCAGCGGCTCCTTGCCCTTTTGCTGCCGAATGCGCGGCACCGTAAGGCGCTTCATAGGCGAAGGTGTAGGGTTCGCACGGCTGGTCGATGTGTCGAAAGTGAGCGTTTTGGAATTGGTAGACATAGGGCAGGGGCTTAGCCGCTAAACGCTACACACGAAAGGACGAACGGGCATTGTGTTAGATATATTTGACTCAATGTTAAAAATATATAACATCAAGTGCGAATCAATTAACATGGAGTGCAAACATGTCCTTCCGCGAGAAAATTCACTGGACTGCCTTTCTGGCACTCTTGGTGGCATTCGGTTGGTATTTCCTGACTTATCCGTGGGAAATTGTCGGAACGGACGCCGGTGTGTGGGCTGTTGCGGGGATGCTGGTGCCTGTTACGCTGACTATATTGGGTGTGATGACAATCACTGCGGCTTATTTTGCCATTCGTACTCCGAAGGAGGCCAATTTAAAGGAGGACGAACGTGAGCGCACAATTCATATCCGCGGGACGCACCTTGCGTACTATCCTTTAGTGTTGGGCGTGTGGGCCAATATGATTGCAATGTTCTACCGTCTTAGCGTGGGCGAACATCTCAACTTGCTCATTGCGACGGTGGTAGTCGCCGAGTTGGTTCGCGTGGGATCGCAGCTATATTTCTATCGCCGCGGATACTGACCCATGGCGCAGGCACCCTTTACCAACGACATAAAAACTTTGCGCTTTCTGGCCGGAGAAATGACGCAAGGCGATCTCGGTGACAAGGTCGGTGTCACGCGTCAGACCATTGCCGCCATCGAGCAAGGCAAATATTCGCCATCGCTTGAGGTTGCCTTTCGAATTGCGCATGTGTTTGGAAAGCCATTGGACGAAGTATTCCAGTGGCAGCAGAACTGACGCGCTGACCTTTTGCCTATTTGGACTTGGCCGCAAACGCCTCAGCCACATTGTCGCTGAAAAAGCCGTCAATGCCCGTGGCGAGGAACGCCTGTATTTCAGTTTTCAGGTCCCCCACGCCACGCGGATCAATGCCGGATTTTTGCGCAAGCGGCAGGAAGTAATTTTCGCGGCGAAATGTCCATGGGTGGACGGCAAGGCCGACTTTGTGGGCGTCGGCTACGAGGGTGGTTGGCTCGCCCAAATTGCCGAGCAAAGTGCGCGGGATGACCAGCGCTTTGTTCGGGCCGATGCCGTCGGCATAGGTTGCGACCGTTTTCAGGCCCTCTGCGGTTGCCATTTGGGGATAGGTCAGATCGGCACGGTCGGGTGGACTGCCTTTTTCATCCATCAACTGGATCAAGCGCAATTTCGTTTTTGGCCGCAACGCTTTCAGGTTTTCAACCTCGAATGACTGGATGAACACGGGCGCGCTTTTGTCGACATGGCCAAATTTGGTGAGCGCCGCCAGCAAC
>JANPKN010000011.1:0-27389 GCA_031426075.1 Sphingomonadaceae bacterium | reverse complement strand
CAGGACGTTTGACAATATGGGTATGGTGTTGCGACGCTCCACCACGGATTGGACGTGGCTCAGGCTTTTCAGCAGGGTCGCGCGTTCGATCGTGGCTCTCATTCAAAATCCCCTTGTCGGGTCAGGTGGTCCGCAAACCAGCCGAAAAACCCTATTTCTATGCCGAATCTTCCATAACCGCTTTGACCATTAGGGCAAGCCGATAGCTTTTGCCTCCAACAAAATCCTGTGGAATAAGGGCAATATGGGGATTTCAACGAACAACAAACGGCTTTTCATCGCGCGTCATGGGGAAACGGTGTTTAACAAGGTTGCGCGGATGCAGGGGCAAGCCGAGTTGCATACCCCGCTGACGTGGGAAGGATGTGTGCAGGCACGCGAAATGGGCAGTGCGCTGGCGTATTATCTAGGCGCTGATTCGCGGCCGCAACTTTGGTCATCGACCGCTGGTCGGGCGCTTCAAACCCTTGCTCTGATTGCCGAAGAAATTCACGCCGACTGGCATGAAACTAACCGGGATGATCGCTTGCTGGAAATTGATGTTGGACGCTGGTCGAGCCGGACTTATGCCGATATTTCAGCTGAAATTGGTCCCATCGTCGATATGGAACACAAGTTATTTTCGGTCCGCCCGGATGGCGGGGAATATTATGACGATGTGGCACAGCGTCTGTCGCACTGGCTTGGTGGGTTGCCCTTCGATCAGGATATGCTCGTTATTTGTCACGGCATGACCGCGCGGGTTCTGCGTGGACTGTTGCTTGGGGTGGAACCCATGGAACGGTTTGGCGCGCCAATCGCGCCCAGTCTTGCGCAAGGCAGTATGGTCATGATCCGCGATGGCGTTGAGGAGTTGGTCATTGATGGCAGCGGGCAGGGGGAGCGCGCGTGAAGGCACTCGCGTGGTTGTTGTGCATTCTCATAATAGCTGCGCCTTTGTCCGCCAAAGAGCGTTTGGGTGTGTATCAGGGCTGGGCCGCTTTTCGAGATCCGGCTGCACCCCGCTGCTATGCTATCGCGGTGCCCGACGAAACATTGCGCAAACCCATTTTACCAGCCTTCCTCTCCGTTGGATTTTGGCCGAAACGTAGCAGCACGCACCAGATATATGTGCGCTTGTCACGGAACCGTTCGCCCAATAGCGGTGTTACCCTTAGTGTTGGTGGTCGGCGTTTTCGATTGAAAGCCGCTGGTGCAACAGCTTGGGCCAACGACCGGCGGATGGATTTAGCTATTGTTGCGGCCATGCGCTCGGCGATGTCGTTAAGTGTCGAGACGATTGGAGAAGACGGCAAGTCAATTGTCGACGCGTATAGTCTTCGTGGCGCGCCGAGCGCAATTGACGCGGCTGCTTTGGGATGCGCCCGTTTAAACAGCAAATAATGGTTCGAATTGATTCACTGGAAATTTTGAAGTCTGTTACCAAGTTTACATTCTACGCCTGTTCACGATTTAATTGCGCCTGGGTACGGCTCTCACTCCGCGAGTCTCCAGTTTATAACGGCTAAATGCCATGGAAAAACCGCTGACCCGCCTTCCTGAACACGCCGACAATATGTCGATCGCGTTGATATCTTCTTCTTTTTCGCCGCTTGTGTTGATGAACGAGGATCTAACTATTATTGCGGCGAGCAATTCCTTTTGTCTTGCGTTCGACGTTGACTGCACTGGTGTCACTGGCAAGAAACTTGCGGATCTTGGCCAAGGCGAATGGAATGTCCGTCAACTGGACTCGCTGTTGCGTGCCACGGTGGCCGGCAACGCGGCCATTGATGTTTATGAAATGGATCTGGTGCGTGCGGGCAAGGAAACGCAATGCCTACTGATCAACGCGCATACGCTCGATTATTTCGAGGCGGAAAGCATTCGTGTCGTTCTTGCAATAACCGACGTTACGTCGCAGCGGTTGGCCGACAAGGTCAGGGATGACCTTGTGCGTGAGAAGCAGCTTTTACTGCATGAAATCCAGCATCGCGTCGCAAACAGCCTTCAAATCATTGCCAGCGTGCTGCTCCAAAGCGCACGAAAGGTCCAATCGAGCGAAACGCGAGAGCATTTGCGCGACGCGCACAACCGCGTAATGTCTATCGCGATGTTGCAAAAGCATCTGTCATCGACAGCGATCGAAGATGTGGGCCTCAAATATTATTTCAGGGATTTGTGCGGAAGCATTGGCGCATCGATGATTGGCGACCCCGGACGGTTGGTCCTAACCACCGAAGTCGATGACAGCGTCGTTGATTCCGACACCTCTGTCAGCCTTGGGTTGGTGGTAACCGAGCTTGTCATCAACGCCCTGAAGCACGCGTTTCCCGGACGGCTTCAGCACGGGACCATAAAGGTTGGTTTCAAATCTGAAGGAACGGCATGGACGCTGGTGGTTGCGGATGATGGCATCGGCATGCCAAAAAATGAGAATGACCGTAAACCTGGTTTAGGGACAGGGATCGTCGAGGCACTGGCAAACCAATTGGGTGCGGTTGTCATGATTTCGGATCAAGCGCCCGGCACCAAAGTTTCAGTCGTGCGCACCTGACACGCCGCAGCGCTGGCTTTTCGCCGTTAACGCAATTATACGCGCGCCTATCATGCAGATTCCCGGACACATCGACCCCGTAGTCACTCCGCGCGCCATCACACCGCGCAGCGATGGACGCATTGACTTGATGGGGTTGAGCCATCTTCAAATCCGGCAGCTATTCGAAGAATCGCAGTTGGATGAAAAAGCGGCAAAGCTGCGTTCCAAGCAGGTTTTCCACTGGATCTACCATCGGGGCGTGACCGAGTTCGAGGCGATGACCGATATTTCCAAGACCATGCGGCCATGGCTCGCCGACCGCTTTGTCATTGGTCGGCCAGAAATTGTCGAGGCGCAGGTGTCGTCCGATGGCACACGCAAATGGCTTTTGCGCACAGATGATGCGCAGGATTATGAGATGGTTTTCATTCCCGACGCCGATCGTGGGACCTTATGTATTTCGAGCCAAGTGGGTTGCACGCTCAACTGCCGTTTCTGCCATACGGGCACAATGCGGCTGGTGCGCAACCTGACGCCTGGCGAGATTGTTGGCCAGGTGATGCTGGCACGCGATGCGCTTGGCGAATGGCCGAAGGGTAACATGGCCTCCGCCGTTGCAGAAGAAGAGGACGATGATGACGTCGGCCATTATACAGCCGATGGCCGGATGCTGACCAACATCGTCCTGATGGGCATGGGTGAGCCGTTGTACAATTTCGACAATGTTCGCGACGCGATGAAGATCGTCATGCACGGAGATGGCCTAGGCCTTTCGCGCCGCCGGATCACCCTGTCGACGTCCGGCGTCGTGCCAATGATGGCGCGCGCTGGTGAGGAGATCAACGTCAACCTCGCGGTATCGCTGCATGCGGTGACCAAGGAAGTGCGGGACGAAATCGTACCGATTAACCGCAAATATGGCATTGATGAATTGCTGCGCGCCTGCGCGGAATATCCGGGCATCAGCAATGCGCGACGGATCACGTTCGAATATGTGATGTTGAAGGACAAGAACGACAGCGACGAAGACGCGCGCCAACTCGTCAGCCTCATCCGCCAATATAAGCTGCCCGCCAAGGTCAATTTGATCCCGTTCAACCCATGGCCCGGCGCAATCTACGAATGTTCCGACCCCGAACGCATCAAGCGTTTTTCCAGCATCATTTTCGAAGCTGGCATCAGCGCGCCCATCCGCACACCGCGCGGCCGCGACATCATGGCCGCATGTGGACAGTTGAAATCTTCAAGCGAGAAGAAGAGCCGCGCCGAGTTGGACCGTCTCGCTGACGAAAAACAGGCGGCTTTGGGCTAAGGCATGAGTTTTACGTGGTGGCGATATCCAACACGGCGTTTTTCGGTCGATGGACTGTCGTTCAGCGTTTCCAGCCGCGCGCGCGGCGATGGCTTGCATTCTGCTTTATCGATGCTGGGGGTCCAACAGGCTACTGACCACACGCCGCTTCTTGGGCCAGAATCCGTACGTAACCATCTACTGCGTGCGACCTTTCCTGATGGCCGTGTGTTGGAGGTTGAGCTTGGCAATATGGGCATGTGGACCACAGGCATCGTTGCGCGCGTTGATGGCGTTCTGGTTTACGAAAGTCATGAGGGACGCGTTCCAGCTTATCCCGAAAAATATCAAAGCACCGCGGTGCAGCATAGCAGTTTCGGCGAAAGCATAAAAGCAGCGCAAGGCGCGGAGGGCTTGAACGGCGGTGTATTTGCGCGGCACAACCGTCTGCCATTCTCAATTGATGTGGCAACTGGGCTATTATTCTACTTCGTTGCCAAGTTCACCGATTTGCAGACGGCGGCAATGCTTGGCATCGTCATTGGCTTTGGCCTTGTTATATTTCAGCGCATCACGAAAATCGATGTAACTGGCGGACTAGCGCTGTTTGGCATCGTCATGCTCTGCATATCGGCAGGATTGGCGCTGTGGCTGAATGATGATGAATGGATCAAGCTGCGGGGTACGATCACGGGGCTGATTGCCGCCAGCTTCTTCATTATCGACGGTGCGCGCGGCGGGCCATATATCGGCAAGGGCCTCGCCCGCTACATGCCGTATTCGGATATCAACGCTGGCCGCTTTGCGATTGTCATGGGCGTGGTCGGGCTGATCATGGCTGGATTGAATTATGGTGCGGCAAAGTTGCTGACGACCGACAATTGGTTATTTTACAAAACCTTTGTCGATAACTTCATTGTCATCGGCTTGGTACTCATCGCCATGCGCTTTGCGCGGACGAAGTCTACCACTTAAGCGAAGATCGCCACCGATTGCATGCCCGTCAGTACCGCTTCACCGCGGCTGTTCCACACGGTCATATATTGGCTGCTCGCGCCATTGGCTGCGTGGTGAGTCTCGCTCGACAGATACCACCATCCGTTTTCAGTGGTTGGCACATCGGTCAGCATGTTGATCTGCCAGTTCATCGAGCTAACCATGCCCTTTTCGGTCATCAGTCCCATTGCTGACGGGGGTAGGGCGTCGCCTATGCAGATGAGCTCGGCAATATGGTCCAGACCTTCATGCTCGGTCAGGCGGTGCCAGCTCGCCAGTCGATTCGTGGCCAGTCCAAGCTCAAGCCGTTTGTCGGGATATTGCATATGGCCGGTAAAGAATTCAGGCGGGCCACTGCGCGCATTTTCATCGGAAGGAACTGGTGGGAATTCGGGCGCGACGATATTTGCATAATCCAAATGGCTGTGGCGGCGGTTCATAAATATGAAATTGCACGTCAGGCCAACCCCATCCGCCCCTGAAATTTCTACCTGAATAAACGCAGTGTTTTTGCCGCGCCGCAAGATATGCGCCTTAATCTCTATTTCGCCCGCCAACGGCCCAACAAAGGCGATCTGGGCAGATTGTAGGGGTGGAAGGTCATCGGCCGCCAGTTTGGCCGCCTGGTAGGCCAGAACCGAGCTCAGGCCGCCATATGAGGTGCGTCCCTGATGCCAGCTTGGCGGAATGGAGATTTTGTGAGTCGACGCGCCGGGCGTAAATTGTGCGAGAAGCGATGCTAGGTTCATGCCATTGGCTTAGCGAGGGAAAATCAAAGCCGCAAGCTGCGGACCAATTGCTGCTTGCGTTCCGAGGCTGAGCGTGTTGAACCTTGTGTCGTCGTTGGGGGGACGTTCGATTTACAACTGGATCGAAAATTTGTTGCGCGACGGCAAAGCGATTCCGCCTGACACCATGTCGGCAAGCCTTGCGGTCCGAATCTTGCGCGCTGCGGTTGCAGAAGGCGGAAACAGACGGGAGATTCTCTCCGCCATCGGCCTTGACGACACAAGGTTGCGCAACCCGTTGAGCCGCATTTCATGGCAAGTCGCCATCCGCTTCTTCAAAATATTGCAAACGCACTTTAACGACCCCGCCGTGCATTTGCGGTTGGGCGAGAAAGCGGCAATGCATAATTTTTCTGACTTTGGCTACGCCACGCGGCTAGAGACCGACCTTGCATCGGTTATCAAGGCGCATGTGCAGCTTCAGCCACTGCGGCAGAATATGGTACGGACGGAATTCCACTCGGAGGGCAAACCGCCGTTTTTCACCTGGGAATATTCGCCTGACTTGCTTCAAAATTATGCCAGCTTTGTGGAATTTTCGGTGATGACCTTCGCGCGGCTGTCGCGTCAGGTTTTGGATGAACCACCTTTACTGCGGTTGGTACATTTCCGACATCAGCCGCAGTTTGATGTTTCCATCTATGAGGCCGCTTTTGGCTGCGATGTGTCATTTTGGATGCCGCAAACGCGGATGGAAATTGCTGGACGACAGGTTTTTCGTCCATCGCCGTTCGCCAATAGGGCTCTGTTTGATGCAGCTTCCGAACGCTATGAGCGGCCCGCCAAATGGATGCTCTCGGGCAAAACCCATTTGGCCTTCAGCTATTTCTATCTAGCCAGCGAATTGGACAAATCACCGCTAACGCTTGACCGGATGGCAGCATCATTTGGTATGAGCGAACGCACACTGCGCCGAAAACTGGTCGATGAAGGCATGTCGTTCCGCAACCTGCTTGACCATGTTCGCAAAGATATGTGCAAGCTGTACTTCATGGAAAATACGCGCTCGTTAAGCGAGATTGCGTTGCTGCTGGGCTATAGCGACCTAAGCGCATTCACCCGTGCCTATAAAAATTGGACGGGAATCCCGCCAAGCCGAAGATAAAGTATACAATCGGCCGCGGAGTTGCTTGACGTTTACGTCAAGTGTCCTATCCCCGACTCCTTACATCCAGAATGCCAGTCGGGAGAGAGTTTATGCGTGAGGCAACCATTGTTCCAATAGCGAGGATTGGCATTGGCAAGGCCTATCGTGGGTATTTAAATGCGACCGAAGCGCCCGTCCTGGCTGGGCATGTGCACCGCTGGCGGCATGGGCGCCGCTGTTCTGTTTGAAATAGTTTAGGAGGCTTGAATGGCATTGGACCCGGAAACTTTTGATGCGTTGGTGGACCATGTCCGCCGCTTTGTGACCGAGCGGCTTCGGCCATTGGAGGGCGAAGTTGAGGCCGCGGACGAGATACCCGCCGACATAGTCGCCGAAATGAAAGCGATGGGGCTGTTCGGCCTTTCCATTGAAGAGGAATATGGCGGCCTTGGCCTTGATATGACCGAGGAGTGCCGCATTGCCATCGAACTTGGCCGCACAAGCCCAGCGTTCCGTTCAACATTCGGCACCAATGTCGGCATTGGCAGCCAAGGCCTCGTCATGGCAGGATCGGCCGAACAAAAGCAGCATTGGCTTCCCAAGATTGCCAGCGGGGAAATCATCACCAGCTTTGCACTGACTGAACCCGACGTGGGGTCGGACAGTGCCAATGTCAAAACTAAGGCCATGGTCGATGGCAATGGCTACCGCCTGACCGGAACGAAGCGCTATATCACCAATGCCGACAAGGCGGACCTGTTCACTGTCATGGCGCGCGTTGGCGATACGCCCGGTGCATCAGGGGTTTCCGCCTTCCTCGTGCCGCGCACTGCGCCGGGCGTGTCAATTGGCGAGCCTGAGAAGAAAATGGGCCAGAAAGGCGCAAAGGTTGCGGACGTCAATCTCGACAATGTTTTCATTCCTGCGGAAAACCGGCTGGGTGAGGAAGGCGAAGGCTTTAAAATCGCTATGCGCGTGCTGGATCGAGGACGTTTGCACATCTCTGCTGTCTGCGTCGGCGTTGCCGAACGATTGATTGCCGATTGCGTCGCTTATGCAAGCGAGCGCATTCAATTCGGCAAGCCGATTTCGGACCATCAACTGATTCAGGCAATGATCGCGGACTCCAAAACGGAGGCTCTAGCCGCGCGGGCGTTGGTGCTTGAAACCGCTGCACGCAAGGTCAAAGGCGAGAATGTCGTGATGGAAAGTGCGGCGGCAAAATATTATGCCAGCGAAATGGTTGGACGCGTCGCCGACCGCGCCGTGCAGATTTTTGGCGGCGCTGGCTATATCGCCGATTATGGCATCGAACGCTTGTACCGCGACGTCCGGCTGTTCCGCATTTATGAAGGCACAAGCCAGATCCAGCAGATCATCATCGCGCGCGAGACAATCAAGCGCGGGGGTTAATACCGAAGCTGGGGTGTGGAAGACATCGCAAAGGGGAAAATGGTGGGCGTAGCAAGGATTGAACTTGCGACCCCTGCGATGTCAACACAGTGCTCTACCACTGAGCTATACGCCCACGCTGCGGCAGCCTCTAGCTGGGCTTGCCGCATCATTCAAGCCTATTTCAGTTCGCCGAAACTTTCCTTGGCAAACAGGCGCTCAACTTCGAGCACGAGGTCCTTGAGATGGAAGGGTTTGGAAAGGACTTTGGCGCTTGGCATTGTCTCGCCCGCGCGCAGGGCGACGCCCGAAAAGCCAGTGATGAACATGACTTCGGTGGCGGGTGAAACGATGTTGCAGTGGCGGGCAAGCTCGATCCCATCCATTTCAGGCATAACAATATCGGTCAGGAGCAAATCAAAATGTTCGCGTTCAAGCAGGGGAACCGCTGCGGTGCCGCGATCGACCGCGACCACTTCATAGCCCGAGCGTTCCAGCGCACGCGCCAGATATTCGCGCATGGCCTGTTCATCTTCAGCGAGCAAAATTCGGGTCATTACCGGTCCTTAAACATCCCAACACAGCGCAAACGCTGCGCTGGACATGTGCATAATTGCAGAGATTTAATTTTTTTGCACCATTTTGCTGAAAATCTGCCAATTATGCGCATTCGAAGACAAGGGACTGCATGACGGCATTGGGTACACACGGATTTGCAAGTTGGGGCACGGAAACATTGTCCGTTCCTGTGTTGCTGTCTGTACCGCATGCTGGTCGTGAATATCCATCTGAAATTTTTGATGCATTGCGCTTGCCGCCTGCGGCCCTTGTCAGGCTTGAGGACAGATATGCGGACTTGCTGACGCGGCGCTGCGTCCAGTTGGGGTACCCCGTCATCATGGCACACCGTGCCCGCGCGTGGATTGATCTAAACCGCGATGAGCAAGATATTGACACAGAGATGGTACAAGGTGCGCTCCGGGCGGATTATCCCGCACCGGGTGTGAAGCAGCGCGGTGGTCTTGGCCTAATTCCACGCCGATTATCGCATGATGGTGATTTGTGGAATCGCCAGTTCACGTTGGATGAAGTCCAGCGCCGGATATCGTCATTTCATCAGCCTTATCACCAAAACATCGCCGACGTGCTAGAGAGGATGCGGCAGCGGTTTGGCGTCGCCATCCTGCTTGATCTCCACAGCATGCCGCCAATACGAAGTGCTGTGTCTGCGCAACCGCCGCAATTTGTCATCGGCGACCGGTTCGGCAAAAGTGCAGCGGCACAATATGCGGAGTTGCTCATGGCGCGCCTGCAGGCACAAGGGTTTAGCGCCGCGCTCAATCACCCGTATGCCGGCGAATATATCCTGCGCCGCCATGCACGACCGCGTACTAACATCCATGCCATTCAGCTCGAGGTTGATCGGTCCCTTTATCTTGATCCCGATCTGCGTCAGCCGGGTGCGGGCCTTGCCCGGCTGAGCGCGCTAATTCCCGCTCTGGTTGCCGCACTCACCGATGAGGCCTTGGGATCTGCCACCCTTATCGCCGCCGAATGATGGCCTAAAAAAACCACCCCGGAATGCTCCGGGGTGGCCTAGGTTCAGGGAGTTGATGCCCTTTCAGACATCGGTGGACGAAAACGGGAGGGGATGATTCCGTCCATCTACAGAGGATGGGACGTCGCCATTGCAGTTTCAAGACTCAAGCCGAAAACAAAGCCAATTTGCCGACCAATCGCCCGATGGCTGCGAGGAATTGTGCCGCTGTCGCCGCAATACCGCGTCAAGGCCACATGCGCTGAAGGAAGGGCAGGCGGTCTATAAATTGGTGCTTAAGCGCGCCGGCGACGTGTAAGCCGACAAGGACAAAGAGCGGGATGACGAGAAGCTCATGCGCCTCATTGCCAAAATCGGAGAGAGCTTCGCTTTTGCCGATGGGCGATTCGATAGCAAACAGACCAAAGAAATCAATGGGGGGCGCTTTGTCATTTGCTGCAACCATCAACCAGCCGGTCAAGGGTATGGCGATCATCAGGATGTAAAATAGCACATGGACTGCGTGCCCCGCAAATGCCTGCAAACCGGCGACTTTGTTGGGAAGGGGAGGCGGGCGGTTACCGACTCTCCACAAAAGTCGCGCGACTGATAATATGAGTATGGAAATGCCGATCGCCTTGTGCGGGTTCATAAACACGGCACTGGCGGAACGAGACAAATCATCGGCCAAGGTGGCCAAGAGCACGTTCGTTCCAATCAGTATCGCAATAGCCCAGTGAAACAGAATAGCGATTTTACTATATTTACCCATGCCGTCACTCCCCTCAATTGGTGGCGTGACGGCATGTACATCCGATCAAATTAATTCGAAGGTAATTCCGTCACTTGCGGTACCTTACCTTGTGCAACCTGAACTGCAAATATTTCCCGCATCAATTGCAAAGAGAATAAATGCGCATGAATTAACGCAAGGATGCCGTTCTGGTTTAACTTGCGGACGGTATCACCACGCAGATCGCGCAATTTGGTTTCGTCGATCATCTTGAAACCACGATAGATGAATGGTTGCTCCTGACCTTCTTGCTGAATCGACACTTCGCCGTCCATGAGCAGGTCGAGCTTCTTCAGTTCCTCAACAAACGCGTGAGTCTGTGCACCAGCATTTTCAAACTCTTCGCAGAACTTCAAAATCGTTTTGGTGTTTTCGCTTGCCTGGCCATCTTCAAACAATGGCGTGCCTTCGTCAAATTCGCCAACCGCGCCGGATGTCGGGTCGAAGCACAAGGACAGCTCTTCAGTGTCAGGGCGCAGCTTGGCGAGCAGGAAGGGGTAGCGGCGGATATAAGCAGGGATATAAACGGGGCGCTCAAAGTGGCCTTCTTCGTTCATGAAGGTGTTAACGCCCTCATTCATGCCCATCAATACCAGCGGAACAGGATTGTCTGTTGCGGAAAAGATGATTGGGTATGTGCGCGACGCAGGCACGAATTCTTCAATCGTCAATGGAATCGCGTGCTGGCCTTCAAGGAATTTTGCATTTTCGAGCAAACGTGATTTCCAGGTCGCATGGTCGTTGCTGTTAAGCGGGATCAGGTCTTTGTACAAAAGAGGCAGGTTGGCGGCTTGGGGCGCGGTGGCCATGTGAAACTCCAGTGCTTGATTATATGTCAGAAATCGGTTGCGGCGCTTTAGGCGGACAGCCGCAGTTACGCAAGTGGAACAAGCTTGCCCGGGTTCATAATCCCAAGTGGATCAAAGGCATTTTTGATGGCCCGCAACGTCTTAAGTCGTGCAGGTTCGGCCAAGCGTTCAAACTCGGCGATCTTGGCCTGTCCGATTCCATGTTCGGCCGAGAGCGACCCGCCATAGGCGCGCACGCGGTCATACACATGCGACGTTATCGCTTTGCCATCGCCTTCATACCAAGATGCCACGTCTATCCCGTCCGGTGCCTTGACATGGAAATGGATATTGCCATCGCCCAAATGCCCAAAAGCAAGCGTTTTTGTTCCGGGATAGGCGCTCTCAATCGGCGGAGATTCCTCTTCAATGAAGCGGGCCATGGCCGCCACAGGTACGCTAATATCATGTTGGAGCGCCGGTCCCGCCGCACGTTCGGCTTCGGCAATCGAATCCCGGATTTTCCAAAACGCTTCGGCTTGTGCGTCGCTGCTCGCGATTGTTGCGTTGCCAAGCAGATTTTCGTTCATGGCCTTTTCCAGCAATTGTGTAGCCAGCTCGCCAGGTGATGACTGGGCCGGGTCATCCTGCACAAACTCCATCAGCGCGTGCCAGCGATGCGGCGTGTCCAGAGGCGGCCTTGTTCCGGCGATATGGGTTGTGACAGCATTCAAGGCGCGCTGTGGCAGGATTTCAAAGCCTTCCAACCGATCGCGGCCATGTCGCTGCATGAATAGCAACAGGTCATAGGTTTGGGCGGGACTATCGACGCCCGCCCACACGACGCAGCGATCAATCAGCGCAGGAACGGTGTGCAGGACGGCCTTGGTAACGATGCCAATTGTTCCCTCCGCGCCGATCAACAGTTGTTTCAGATCATATCCGCGATTGTCCTTTTTCAATGGCGCCAGTCCGTCATAAATCGTTCCGTCGGGCAAGACAGCTTCAAGCCCGGCCACCAGCATGCGCATTGTGCCGTGGCGAAGCACTTGCGTGCCGCCCGCATTTGTCGAGATCAGGCCGCCAACGGTGGCTGAACCCTTGCCGCCCAGGGTTAGAGGAAAACGTCGACCGACTGCCGCAGTGGCATCGTGCAAATGCTGTAAAATCACCCCTGCATCACAGGACACCAGCCCGTCATGCACATCAATTGCCGTGATATTGTTCATGCGCCGCAAGGACAAAATAAGCTGCGTTCCGCTCTTGTCCGGCGTGGCGCCGGCAACCATGCCGCTATTTCCGCCTTGCGGAACAAGCGAAATCCGATGCTTGGCCGCGAGCGTCACCACGGCGGCGACTTCTTGCGTATTGGCGGGCGAGAGCAGAGCAGGGGATACCCCTGTAAATCGCCCACGCCAGTCAGTTAGCCATGGCGAAATGACATCGCCTTCGTCGGAATATCCCTTCGGTCCCAATATGGTGCGAAATTCTGACAAAATATTTGCGTCTGGCACGGTATTTTCCATTGTCTGATAAGGCTCTGGTGTGCAATTCATGATAGGTTCAACCCTATCGGGTAAAGCGGCCCGAACTTCAACTTCATACCGGAATGTTTCTTGCGCGCAGTATTGGTCTTCATCCTGTTTGCGGTCGCACTGACAACATTGTCGCACAAGGCTTGGGCGGACTTTAACGTCGTTTCTGCCGATAGTCCCTTTATGCCCTTGCTTGGGTTGAGAACAGAGTTTGAGCAGGTGCGTATAGATCAAAGGGTCATTGTCCGGTTGCCTGCACCAGCCGCAATTCCGGCGGCGGTCGGCGCGCAGCGACAATCTGCCCTAAAAATCAAATATAAAGAACAGAAGATCGGCAAATGCCTGTGGGTCAATAAGCTTGGCGGATCCCGCCCTGGCCCGAACCGTACGTTGGATTTGCTGACGCGCGATGGTATTCTTATTCGGGCGTATCTTGGTGATGGATGCCTTGCACGGGAATTTTACGCCGGGGCCTATATGGAGCGGTCCTATGATGGCAAATTATGCGTCAATCGCGACCTTTTATATGCCCGCACGGGTGCCAAATGTGAGGTTGATAAATTCAGGTTGCTGATACCGCGATAGCCGCGGCACGATTGGGCATATACCTTGACATTTCTGCCGTTAGCGACCAATGGCGACCCTCGTCCCCGTGGATTTGTCTCTGGTGGCGCTGCACCATCTTTTTTGCGGAACACCATATGCGCTTTGCCGACATCGGCTTGTCTGACGAGTTATTAAGAGCCTTGAGCGAGGCTGGCTATGATGAGCCGACCCCAATTCAGGCAGCGGCCATTCCGCAAGTCCAAATGATGCGTGACATCATTGCGATTGCGCAAACCGGGACGGGGAAGACTGCAAGCTTTGTTCTTCCGATGATTGACGTGCTGGCAAATGGCCGGGCGCGGGCACGTATGCCACGCAGTTTGATTCTTGAGCCAACGCGCGAATTGGCGGCGCAGGTTGCCGAGAATTTCGAAAAATACGGCAAATATCATAAACTGTCGATGGCGTTGCTGATCGGTGGCGTGCAAATGGGCGATCAGGTGAAGGCACTTGAAAAGGGCGTGGACGTGTTGATCGCCACACCTGGCCGATTGATGGACTTGTTTGAACGCGGCAAGATTCTGCTGACGGGCTGCGAAATGCTCGTGATAGATGAAGCTGACCGGATGCTCGACATGGGTTTCATTCCGGACATCGAACATATCTGCACTAAACTGCCGACAACGCGCCAGACTTTGCTGTTTTCGGCAACAATGCCTCCGCCGATTAAAAAGCTGGCGGACAAGTTTTTGTCGAACCCGAAATATATCGAAGTGGCGCGCCCAGCGACGGCGAACGTCAACATCGAACAGTTTTTGGTCAATGTGACGCAGATGAAAAAGCGGGACGTGTTGCGCGACCTTCTGCGTACCGAAAAAGTATCCAACGCGATCATCTTCTGCAACCGCAAGACGACTGTGCGCGAATTGAACACCAGTCTTCAGCGCCACGGTCTTCGCTCGGGCGAGATCCATGGCGACATTGACCAGGCATCACGTCAGAAGCAATTGGAAGCGTTCAAGAACGGTGATATTGACTTGCTCGTGGCCTCCGATGTTGCGGCGCGCGGGCTTGACGTTAAGGGCGTAAGCCATGTGTTCAACTTTGACGCACCATGGCACCCCGATGACTATATTCACCGCATTGGCCGGACTGGCCGTGCTGGCGCCAAGGGCAAGGCCTTTACCTTTGTCACCAAGGCCGATGAAGAAGCCATTGAAAGTATAGAGAAGCTGATCGGCAACAAGATTGAACGTCTTGGCAAGATCGAAGCACCTGCCGATGGCGAAGAACGCGCGCCCGCAAAACGGGGCCGCAAGGCGCCCGCGGCCAAGACCAAGGAAGCGCAGCGTGAACCTTCTGAGGCCGTGGCCGAAGCGCCAGAGCCAAAGCCTGTTCGTGAGAAAGCGGAGGCTAAGCCTGCGCGTGCAAAGGCAGCGCCCAAGGCTGAGGCAGCAAAGCCGGATCAGCCGAGCGGAACAACTACGGCTGACGATGACGGCTGGAACGGACCAATGCCGGGGTTCCTGAGCGTCGGTTTCGGGACGTAACATCCTCTGCTAGTTGAACTGAGGTTCAGCGTGGAGGACGTAAATAAAATCACTGTTTCTTCGTCATCCTGAAACAAGTTCAGGATGACGGGTGTTTTCTGATGTTACTTTTCTTCAAACAAATTTGCCCCCGCACGCCTTCATCTCCTCGATGACTATGTGCTTCCCACAAAAAAAGGGCCCGCATCGCTGCAGGCCCTTTTCCGTTTCAGATGACGGCGTTCTTAGAACTTGCCGCGCAATGTGATGCCATAGGTCCGCGGTTCGGCAAGGAACTGCGAGAAGATCTGGCGACCGCCTGGATATTGTGGATCCACAAATGGCGCTGACGTCGTGCCTGCCTGGAATGGCGAGTTGAACGCCACCTGCGCATAATCCTGTTTGAAGATGTTCTGACCCCAAAGCTCAATGCCCCAGGATTCGTCAGGACCACGAAGACCGATACGCGCGTTGAACACTGCGAAACCGTCCTGCTCCTTCTGCGGGAACAAGTCGGAACCGGTGTTGTAATCGCTGGTCATACGACCGTCGATATACACAAGGCCGCTCATGCCGCTGCTACCGATATCAGGCGTCCATGTGACGCTTGAGGTGGCAACCAGTTCAGGAGCGTTGGACAGATTGTCGCCTGGCAATTTGCGGAGCGCCGCATCCAGAGGCGCACCGTTCTTTGTACCGATCAAGTCGTCCCGATATGTCGTCTTGGCATAGGTCAGACCGGCGGCCATCCGGAAGTTACGTGCAGGCACCAACGATGCTTCAAGTTCTACACCTTGTGTGCGGACACCATAAGTGATGTCGCTCGTGGCGCAGCTGCCGGTTGCGTTGCTGAGGTCTGCATCCGCATTCGCGCCGCCGACAAGGTTGTTACAACCATTGACGTTCTGCACGAGGAACACCGTTCCGTTGAAGGTATTCAGCTGGAAGCTGCTGAAGTCGGAACGGAATGCAGAAACGCTAAGGCCAAATGGGCCGTTGGAGAATTTTGCACCCAATTCGTAGCTGTCCACCAATTCAGGGTCGAACTGAAGGTTGCCGACCAAAGCTTGAGCTCCACCTTGTGAGGCAAAGGTTGGAACTGGCGATTTAAGTGCCGAACGGTCGAGGTTGAACCCGCCCGCTTTATAGCCACGTGCAAAGCTACCATAGACCAGCAGGTCATCAACAGGCTTCCATGACAAGATCGCCGTACCAGTGATCTGGTCTTCGCTGCGACGGTCGTTGATTGACACGCCGTTGAGTTCCGCTGTCGAGTTGCCTTGGCAGGAAAGCCCAATTACCGCGCCTGCGGTGGCAGCAAGAGGTGTTGTCAGGAGAGACGACAACGCCGCTTGGTTTGCGGTACAAATGCTGTTGTCGTTACCAAAGGTCGCATTAAACTTCTTTGTGTCCTTTGTGTAGCGCAGACCAAGGGTCAAATCGACGGTATCGGTAATGTGTACGATGTTATGGGTAAATATCGCCCAGTTCGTTCCATTCTGGAAATAACGATCATTGGTGGTGCCGACATCATTCATCGTGTCTAGACGATCAAGTGCCGAAAGAATGAGCGGGCCAGCGGCACCAAGCGCACCTGATACGGTTGGACGCAAGGCTGGCGTAATGCAGCTTTGCGCAGCCGGGTTGTATGCAAATGCTAATCCACCGCCTGAAATAATGCGGCAGTTTGCAAAGCGACCATATTGATTGCCGAAGCGCAGGTTATCCCGCACGGTCAGCTTTTCATTGGCAAAGAAGCCGCCGACCAACCAGTCGAGGGTGCCGCCAAATGCCTCGCCTTGCAGACGCAGTTCCTGGGTAAAGGTATGGAACTGACGATAGGCATCGTCGCTTGGTGCACGATAGAGAATGTCGACTTCGCCATAATCGGTGTCAGAGGCCTGACCCGAACGATATTGCCGGTAAGCGGTAATCGACGTCAAAGTTGCGCCACCGAAGTCATAATCAATCTGGCCGGAGAAACCGTAATCCTTGGTCTCGCCTGTAAACACGCGGTTGGCGCTCACCGAAACGTTGCGACCAAAGCCCTGGTTGAATGCCGCCAGTGGCTGACCAAGGTCACGCAGGACGTTGATGATGTTGTTGCCTGTTGCCTGCAACGGCGACAGCGGAGTCGACGGATTATTCAGGTTGCCAATAAACTGATTGACCGACTGGTCGACATAGGTTGCTGCGCAGCATTCTTCTTGCCGGAAGGTATAGTCAGCGATCAGACGAACCGAAAGCGCATCGGTGGGTTCAAACAACAATTGCCCACGCAGGAAGTAACGGTCACGGTTATTGATGTCGCGGCCGTTCTGGTCATCGCGGTAAAAACCGTCACGTTTGACGTACACGCCGTCTACGCGGAAAGCCAACTGCTCCGAAATCGGGCCAGTGACGCTGGTTGCGGCGCGCATGAAATCATAATTACCGTAAGTGAGCTCACCGCTGCCACCAAAAGTGAAGCTAGGCTTTTTCGAATAGATGCTGATGAGGCCAGCCGACGAGTTACGGCCACCCAATGTGCCCTGTGGGCCGCGCTGGACTTCGACACGGTCAATTTCGCCAAGCTCGTTCAAGCCGATGCCCGAACGCGAGCGATATACGCCGTCGATAAACACAGGGACCGAGCTTTCGAGGCCGGGGTTGTCGCCAACCGTGCCGATGCCGCGAATACGTGCGGAGCCGTTGGCTTCGGAACCCGTGGAGGACACGAGCAATGACGGTGCAACCTGGTTTAGCTGCCGGATGTCGTTCGCGCCGCTATTCTGCAGTGTTTCTGCGTTTACCGCCGAAATGGCGACGGGCACGTCGGAAAGCAGCTGGCTACGGCCCTGTGCCGTTACAACGATTTCCTCGTCAGTGGTGTCTTCGGCCTGGGGCGCTTCTTGCGCTAACGCCAGACTTGGCACGGCAAGCGCAAGGCACGCCGCCGAAAGGCGCAATGCGCGGCTGAAGGATTTGTCACGTCGCAACATAGTCTCTCTCCTGTTTGACACTTTTTTTACAATCTAACGAATGCGCATAGGAATGTCATCGCACTAAAGCACGGTAACCCTTGAAAATTTAATGGTGCGTCAATTGTGCAACAATGACTGAATCGACGTTACGGAAAGCGCAATCCCACAACGTCGACTATGTCAGTTTCAGATATATATTGCTGCGCAGCATTTAGCTCAGAGCTTGACCAACATTTTGCCGGTATTCTCTCCGCTGAACAATCCAATGAACGCCTCAGGCGTTTTTTCCAGGCCATCCTTCACCGTTTCACGACCCTTGACGGCTCCCGATTGAATAAGCGCAGCCATATCTGTGTTGAACTCGGGCACCTGCGCGTAGAAATCGGGGTAAAGAAAGCCTTTGATCATTATGCGCTTGCCGATAATCATCGGCAGATACTGCATCGGCTGCGCCTTGAAGTCGTTATAGACATCAATCATGCCACAAATTGCAAAGCGCGCCCATTCCTTGGATGTCGCAAGTGCTGCGTCGAAATGTTCCCCGCCGACATTGTCGAAATACACGTCAATGCCGGTTTCACCGATGTCTTTCAGCGCGGCCATCAATTGCGGCAGAACCTTGCCCGCTTTGTAGTCGATCACGGCGTCTGCACCGAGTTCTTTTACCCAAGTGCATTTATCTGCGCCGCCAGCAGAGCCAATGACTTTCATTCCCTTGGCTTTGGCGATCTGCGTAACCGTAGAGCCCACGGCGCCGGCCGCAGCTGATACGAATATCACTTCGCCCGGCTTTGCTTCGGCTACCTTAAGCAGGCCAAACCACGCCGTTCCGCCCGGCATACCAATAATGCTCAGCCAATGCTGGTCAGGCACGCCTAAATCGGGCAGCTTTGCTGGCGGCATTCCAGCAGGCGGTGTCTTGCCACCGCCAAAAACAGCAGTGTCACGCCAGCCAGCCATGTGCAGGACCTTTGTACCAACAGGAAATTCTGCGTTGTTGCTCTCGGTGACTGTGCCGACCGCACCGCCCGTCATGGGTTCACCAAGCACGAACGGATCAGCATAGCTTTTTGCGTCGTTCATCCGGCCGCGCATGTACGGGTCGACCGATAGCCAGCTGTTGGTCACGCGGAATTCATCAGCGCCCAACGGAGCGTCAGGCTGGTCAACCATCGCAAAATTGCTGTCGTTCGGAAGCCCAGCAGGGCGGCTAGCTAATGTCCATGCGCGCATTATCTTGTCTCTCCATCCGTTTTATTTTCCGCAGCATTTGCTGCAGCATTTTTATACACAGGCCGTCCGCCAACCCATGTTTCCTTGACCACAGCCTTACGCAGTTCGCGTGGGCTTGCAAGCATCGGGTCAACATCAATCAATATAAAGTCCGCATAATGTCCGGGCGTTAACGAACCGAACTTGCCCTCTGCAAAAGCTGCATATGCTGCGCCCGTGGTAAAGCCTGCCAGCGCCTGTTCACGCGACACACGCTCTTCTGGCCGCCACCCACCAAAGGGTTGGCCTTCGGCATCTTCCCGGGTCATTGCAGCGGCAAGGCCAGCAAATGGGTCAGCAGACTCAACCGGCACATCCGACCCAAAAGCTAGTTTTCCGCCCGCGCGCGCGATCGACTGCCACGCATACGCGCCTTTTAGCCGTTCCTGACCAAGCCGCGCCTCAGCCATAAGCCGGTCGGATGTCTGGTGCACCGGCTGCATCGAGGAAATGATGCCATACTTGCCAAGCTTTTGCAGGTCAGCCGGATCGACGATTTGGACATGTTCAATTCGCCAGCGTTGATCGCCCTTATAGGTTTCGGAAAGTTCCTCGATTGCGCCTATCACTTCTGCATTTGCGGCATCGCCAATCGCGTGAATGGCGGTTTGAAATCCATCCATTGAGGCCCGAACCATCAGGTTGCGAATTTCCGCGCTGGCGAGAAATTGGAGGCCTGTCTGGCCCGGTGCGTCGGAATAAGGTTTTTTCAACCAGGCACCGCGGCTACCCAGTGCGCCATCCAGATACAGCTTAACCCCGCCAAGACGGAGCTTGTCATTATACAGCCATGGGCTTGGTCGTGGCCCGGCAATAGCGACCATGTTATCAATTCCGCCAGCATAAGCAAAAATACGGACAGTCAACCAGCCAGCATCGCCTGCACGGCGATAGCTTTGCCAATCATCCATTGATGTGCCCATGTCGGAAATGGCGGTGATGCCTTGGCTGTGCAGTTTCTTTTGCGCCTCGCCCAGCGCGATGTCGCGTTCCAATGGCTTTGGGGCTGGAACAAACTTGCCGACGAGGTCCGCCGCAGAGTCGACAAATATGCCACTTGGCTTCCCGCCTACCAGTTCGATGCGCCCTCCCGGGGGCGATTTCGACGCGGCATTGACTCCAGCGATTTCCATTGCGCGGCTATTGGCCCAGCCAGCATGACCGTCGACCCGCTCAAGCCAGACCGGACGGTCGCGGACCGCTGCATCAAGGTCCTGCGCGGTCGGAAAACGGCCAAGGCCCCATTTTTCCTGATTCCAGCCGCGCCCGATGATCCAGCGACGTTCGGGGTACTTCGCGGCATACGCCTTAATCGCGGCCTGCGCCTCGGCAAGGCTGTTGGTGCCGGACAGGTCAAGCGTTAGCAATTGAAAGCCAAGGCCCATGACATGGCCATGTGCGTCAATCAGACCGGGCAGCAATGTTGCGCCGCGTCCGTCCAACCGGAAATCGAGTTGCTTGGGCAGCTTTTCCTTTTTGGTGAGGAGTTCGGTGACTTTTCCGTCGCTGCCGACAAGCATCGCGTTAAAACGTATGACCTTGCCGTCTTTATCGAGCGTGATGCCGTTGACGTTTTCGACTAGTCCATCGGCGAATGCGGGGGTTGCTGTGGTAGCAAGCAAGGCGAGAGCGAGTAATTTCCGGAACCCATTCTTCTGGCTAAACGGGATAGCGGGGGTAAGTCCGAACAGGGTTTGTAGTGACATCATCCTTTGGGCAACCTCTTCACAATAGCACTGGTATCTAATCGGCCCCCGCCCATGTGCTGCACATCAGCGTAAAATTGATCGATTATTGCGGTAATGGGCAAAGTCGCGCCAACTGCCCGCGCCTCTTCGAATGCCAGGCCAAGGTCCTTGCGCATCCAATCGACTGCAAAGCCAAAGTCGAATTTATCCTCCGCCATCGTGGCCCAGCGATTATCCATCTGCCAGCTTTGCGCAGCGCCGCCTGAAATGGCTTGATATACCTTTTCGACATCTAGTTCAGCCGACTGCGCAAAGCGCATGGCTTCGGATAGCGATTGGATGATTCCGGCAAAGGCAATCTGATTGCACATCTTGGTGATTTGCCCCGTGCCGGGACCTCCGACATGCACGATCCGTTTGGAATACGCCGCGATGACCGGGCGTGCTGCCTCTACGGAGGCTTCGGTGCCGCCGCACATGATCGACAGCGTTCCGTTTTCCGCGCCTGCCTGTCCGCCGGTGACTGGCGCGTCCACAATGAAAAGTCCGCGTGACTTTGCCTCGACGCCAAGTTGGCGCGCAATACGAGCGGAGACCGTCGTGTGGTCGATATACAGGCTGCCCTTCTTCATGGCTGTGAACGCCCCGTCACGACCAAGCGTTACGCCGGCCAGATCATCATCGGTGCCGACGCAGCTAATAACAACCTCGGCATCTTTGGCTGCTTCTGCGGGCGAGGTGGCCAGCGTGCCGCCATGTGCTTCGACCCAGTTTTCCGCTTTGGCGCGCGAACGGTTGTAAACCGTCAAATCATGCCCCGCCTGTTTGAGATGCCGTGCCATTGGGCCGCCAATGACGCCCAATCCGATAAAAGCTATTCTAGTCATCACGCAGCCTTAATGTTTGTTTTCACTTAATGCCAGATGCGTTAGGGGCCATTTTATATGTCTGACCTATTGACCCTGGACCATGTCCGCGCCGCCCATGCCCGTATTCGCGATTCCATCGTCGCGACGCCAACTTTGCATAGCCAGACTTTGTCGAAGCTGACGGGGGCCAATATTTACCTGAAATTCGAAAATCTTCAGTTTACGGCCGCCTATAAGGAACGGGGCGCGCTGAATGCGATCCTTTTGCTTTCCGAAGAACAGCGCAACAAGGGCGTGATCGCGGCTTCGGCTGGTAACCATGCGCAGGGGCTAAGCTATCATGGCACGCGGCTCGGCATTCCGGTGACCATCGTCATGCCCATACCCACGCCAACGGTAAAAGTCATGCAGACCGAAAGCGTCGGTGGCAAAGTTGTGCTGTTTGGCGAAACATTTGACGATGCATACAAACATGCGCGGCAGCTTGAGATTGAACAGGGCCTGACATTTGTCCATCCGTTTGACGACCCAAATGTCGCGGCAGGGCAGGGGACAGTTGCGCTTGAAATGCTCGAAAGCATCCCGTCGCTCGATATGCTGGTTGTGCCCATTGGCGGCGGCGGTTTGCTGTCCGGCATGGGGACAGCTGCGCGTGCGTTGAAGCCTGATATTGGCCTCATTGGCGTGCAGGCAGAGCTTTACCCTTCCATGTATGCCTTGCTCAACAATTTGCAGATGCCATGCGAAGGCGATACATTGGCTGAGGGTATTGCAGTGAAAATTCCGGGTGCCTTCACCAGCGAAGTGATCCGCGACCTTGTGGATGAGATTGTGCTGGTCAGCGAGGCGGAACTGGAGACCGCCGTTAGCCTGTTGCTACAGATTGAAAAAACCGTCGTGGAAGGCGCGGGTGCGGCGGGACTGGCTGCAGTCATGGCCAATCCGCAGATATTTGCGGGCAAGAATGTTGGCATCGTCCTGTGTGGCGGAAATATCGACACGCGGCTGCTGGCTAATGTCCTTTTACGTGATCTCGCACGGTCTGGCCGCCTTGCGCGTTTGCGTCTGACTTTGCAGGATCGGCCCGGCGCGCTTTACAAAGTCATGCGCCTGTTTAACGAGCACAATGTCAACATCATCGAAATCTACCATCAGCGGATCTTCACGACTTTGCCAGCCAAGGGATTGATTACCGACATCGAATGTGAAGCGCGCGATGCCGAGCAATTACAGGGACTTGTGGATGGGCTCAATGTTGCCGGATACAAGGTTGAGCGCGTCGAACTCAACAAATAAGCTAGCATCACGAGAAAGATGGTAAATTCGCTTTTCAGCGTTCGAAGAGGTGTGCATAAAAGGTAAATAATATCTTAATGGCCACGGCGGCCAAGCGGAGAGAATATGAGCGCACCAGTCCGTTTTCCGCGATTTTTTGTTACCAGCCCTGGCCCTTGCCCCTATTTGCCGGGCAAAACCGAACGTAAAGTCTTTACCGAATTGAACGGCAATCACGCCGATGAACTGAACGAAGCGCTTGGGCGCATTGGTTTTCGCCGCAGTCAGAATGTTGCGTACAGGCCAAGCTGCCTTGATTGCAAAGCATGCGTATCGGTGCGCGTGCGCACGGACGAGTTCCGGCCAAACGCAACGCAGCGACGGATATTGCGTCGTAATGCGGACCTGGTAGTCAGCGCTTGTCGCCCATGGTCCACGTCAGAACAATATGACTTGCTGCGCAGTTACCTGTCGTCGCGTCACCCCGATGGCGGCATGGCGAATATGGATGACATGGATTATGCTGACATGGTCGAACAATCGCCTGTGCGCAGCCAGGTGATCGAATACCGCACCCCGCCGCAGTTTGGGCGGTTGGGCGAATTGGTAGGCGCATGCCTCACCGATCAACAAAGCGACGGCATGTCGATGATCTACAGCTTCTACAATCCCGATATCGAAGGCCGCGCTGGCCTTGGCAACTTCATCATCATGGACCACATCATGCGCGCAAGGGACGCAGGGCTTCCATATGTCTATTTGGGTTATTGGGTGAACGGCGCTGCACGGATGCAATACAAGACCCGCTACAGGCCGTTGGAGCGTCTTGGCCCAGATGGGTGGGAATATTTTGATCCTGACGCTGAGGCGCTGCCTTAATTCATCGCTTCAGATACGGCCTGATATTGCAGCCGCCAGCGTCTCTATGCCTTTGGCGTCTTCCGCATCAAAACGGTTGAGCGACGGGCTGTCCAGATCGATTACTGCAATGACCGTACCGTCCCGCGTCACTGGAACCACCAATTCCGACGCGCTATTGGCGTCGCAGGCGATATGTCCGGGGAATGCTTGGACGTCCTCCACCAATTGCGTCTCGCCAGTTTGCGCGGCGGTTCCGCAGACGCCCTTGCCAAAAGGAATGCGGATGCACGCTGCCTTGCCCTGAAAGGGACCGAGGACAAGTTCGCCATCAACCACGCGGTAAAATCCTGTCCAGTTCACATCCGGCAAATATTCCCAAAGCAAGGCCGCGATGTTCGCCATGTTGGCGATCGGATCAGGCTCGCCGCTGGTCAGCGCATCGGCCGACCGGACCAGTTCCGCATAAAGTTCGGATTTCGGCGCAGCGGCATCAATTTCAAATTCGTACATAGATTTGCCTTATCAATCGAAACTGACCTTGCCACGATTTTTCTTGACGGTGGACCGGCCTTTTTTGGTGTCGACGCGCCGTGCCTTGGCGGCTTTGCTTGGTTTTGTGGCGACGCGGCGTGGTTGGCGGATATGCGCGCGGTCAATCAATTCGATTACCCGCGCGCGGGCGTCCTGCCGGTTGGCCTCCCTTGTACGATGGCTGCGCGCTGTGACAATCAGTTCGCCCGAAATCGTCATTTTGCTGCCAGCGAGTATTTTTAATTGCCGGAAGGCATAAGGTTGGAGACCAAGCGCATAAACATCAACGCGCAATTGGCATGCGGTGGCGACCTTGTTGACATTTTGTCCGCCCGGCCCGGTTGAGGCTAGGAACGTCTCTTCAAGCAGATTTTCAGGAAGGTCGAAGGCCATGGCGACGGCTGTAACAGCCATCGCCACATTTTGCCAATATCACGCAGCGAGTTTTGCCGCCGTTTCGGCGACGCGCTTGCCAAGATAGCGTGCGCCTTCAAGTTCGGTCTCGCTTGGCTGGCGGCTGCCGTCGCCATTGGCAATTGTCGTTGCACCATATGGCGCACCGCCGGTAACTTCATCATTACGCATCTGGCCCGCAAAGCCATAATCGAGGCCAACAATCGTCATGCCGAAATGCAGAAGGTTGGTAATAATCGAAAACAGGGTGGTTTCCTGACCACCATGCTGAGACGCGGTGGCGGTAAAGGCAGCGCCGACCTTGCCAGTAAGCTCGCCGCGCATCCACACGCCGCCGGCTTGATCCCAGAAGCTTGCCATCTGGCTCGACATCCGGCCAAATCGCGTGCCGGTGCCTACGATGATAGCGTCATAATCTTTCAATTCATCGAAGGTCGCGATGTCCGCCTTTTGGTCGAGCTTGAAATGCGCAGCTTGCGCCACCTCAAGCGGTGCGGTTTCGGGTACGCGGCGGACAGTGACATCTGCGCCAGCGCCCCGTGCGCCCTCGGCAATGGCGTTAGCCATCGTTTCGATGTGGCCGTAGCTGGAATAATAGAGAACAAGCACTTTTGCCATCTGGCGATCCTTTATGTGGAGAGAGGGGGTATAAACGGGTTGAACGTGCGGAAGCGTTAATGCGAATCCACCAAGACGATTTCGGCGTCTTCGATTGCAGTGATATGGATTACACCTTCGCCCATCGCTATGCCGTCGCGGGCATTTGCACGCTGGCCATCGATTTCCACTGCACCTGTTGCTGGCACCATATAGGCATGGCGATTATGGCCAATGGAATATTCAAGGCTTTCACCGGCCTTGATTGTTGCGCCAAGTACGCGAGCGTCAGTGCGAATGGGTAAAGCATCGGTGTCTTCGTCAAAACCACTGGCGAGGATTTGCCATGCGCCGGAACGGTCATCTTTGGGGAAGGGTTTCGCGCCCCAGCTTGGCGTTCCCCCAGTACGGTTCGGCATGATCCAGATTTGGAATAATGTGGTTGGCTCATCTTCCATATTATATTCCGCATGGCGAATGCCACTGCCTGCGCTCATCACTTGAACATCGCCAGCGGCAGTGCGCCCTTCATTTCCCAAGCTATCCTTGTGCGTAATGGCGCCAGTGCGGACATAGGTAATAATCTCCATGTCGGCATGGGGGTGTGGGGGAAAGCCTGACTGAGGCGCAATCAGGTCGTCATTCCATACGCGGACCGCACCCCAGCTCATGCGGGACGGATCATTATAGCTACCGAATGAAAAATGATGGTGTGCGTCCAGCCAGCCATGGTTCGCTGCACCGAGCGTATCAAATGGGCGAATTTCAAACTTGGTCGTCGTTTCGGTCATATCAGGCACTCCTTCAACAGGGTGTTTGGATATTCCCTACATACCCCAGACGATTGCTATTGAAATAGAAACGTTAGAAACGTATTGTTTCCAAATATGAAGTTACCTGATTTTGAAGCATGGAGCATTTTTGCCTGCGTGGTGGAGCATAAAAGCTTTACGGGCGCGGCCGAAGCGCTTGGTCTGTCGAAGGCGACAATATCCAAAGCGATCACGCGGTTGGAGCGGCAAGTGGGTGCGCCGCTGTTTCATCGCACATCGCGCCGCCTCTCGCTGACCGATAGCGGCCACAAGCTTGTCGAACATGCCAGGGCGATATTGTCCGAAGGCCAGGCGGCCGAAGAAGCCGCACGCGACGAAGCATCCGAACCTGTTGGCCTCGTTCGGCTTGCTGTACCTATGAGTTTTGGTCTGAAACATGTCGGGCCAGTCATCGCCGATTTCTTGTGCACATATCGAGGCATAAGCATCGATATGCATCTGAGCGATGCAAAAGTGGACTTAATTGGGGAGGGATTTGATATTGGCCTTCGCATTGCCGCGCTGCCAGACAGCAGCTTGCGGGTGCGCAAACTGCGTGATGTAGAAACCTACATCGTCGCTGCCCCTTCTTATTTGGAACGCATGGGTACACCGCAACATCCGACGGAACTTCAGGAGCATGAATGTCTGCTTTACTCGTTGCTGACTGCGCCTGAACTCTGGAGGTTCACAAATGCAGCAGGTGACGAAGCGGCCGTCCGACCACGCGGTCGGCTGCGGGCCAATAACAGTGACGTGATGTTACACAGCTTGCGCTCGGGTCTTGGAATTGCAGTCGTCCCCGATTTCATTGTTGAACAAGATCTCATCAATAAAGCGATTGTACCGATATTAGAAGGCTGGAAACCGCGTGCCGTTGCCTTGCACCTGGTCACGCCACCCGGCACCATCCGACCACACAGGGTGACCGCGTTAATCGATTATTTGGTAGCACGACTTGCGCGATGACAGCGTTAACCTTAGTCGATTTTTGCATTCGAAGATGCGTATTTCTCTCCCAAAGCAGGTTAACGCCCCACAACTGCGCCGGAATAATAAAAAATTTTCGATGTCGCAATCATTCCAAACCCGCGGAAATGATTCATTTTTACCGAACTTAAATGTCACGACTCGCGGAAATCCGAGCATTAACACCAAATTAACCATTTCAGTTCATTTCCCTTATGGTTAATAAAGTTCGAAGCAGTCTTGGCTACGGCCATGTTGCCTCGGGGGTGCAAGGGTTTCAAAAAGGGGTTTGCCCAATGCGTGTGCTTTTGATTGAAGATGAACCGACCACGGCCAAG
>JANPKN010000010.1:0-9529 GCA_031426075.1 Sphingomonadaceae bacterium | reverse complement strand
GACAGAACCGAGCCATCGTTGAGGTTGAAAGAGAAGTTTTGTCCACCGCCTGAGCGCGCAGTTGCATCATTATATGCCGAAAAATCAAGCCAGCAATACGTCTCCCAACCTGCAGGCGCAGTGCCTTGCGTAGTCGCTGGCGCACAACTTTGCGCATAAGCCGGGGTGGCCCATATGCAGGACCAGAGCGCAATGACGCCCGCCAATCCGACAGCAATTCGCTTCAACCTGTCCACTGAACACATCCCAATTCAAAGGCACATTTACGATAATGCACCTGTAACCGAGCGTGGTTAACAACATGTAAGCGGGCCGAAACAGTGTCCATTTTGCGCGTTAATATGGACACGAAAGTGGCTATTCTTACGTACTGTTACGGGGGGAATTAACGTTCTAAAATTATGATAAATTTTCATGCAAGTGGAGAAGGTTCTTAGTGGTAATAAGTGTATTCAAAGCGCGCGGCAAATTGCACACCGCATCCGTGCCATTTTGGTGTTTCTGGCGCTTTGCCTAATTCCGTCGCTGGCCTCCGCGCAGACTGTTAACCAATTTACGTCCTCGATAGCTGGCGATATTGTCGATTCACCAAACTGCACAACCACTGTAACCCGCACATTTTCTGTCGCGACAAGTTTTAGTGTGACGGATGTCGATTTCGGCGTGCTGCTCACCCACAAATATCGTTCGGATTTGCGCATCACGTTAACGTCGCCGGCTGGGACGACGGTCCAGCTCATGAACGCAATTGGCGGCGGGGAAAACAACCTCAATGTTTTGTTTGACGATGAGGCAGCGGCAGCCATCAGTTCCCATACCTTAAATGACCCGTCCAGCGGCGCACCACCTTATTCCAAATCATTTCGACCCGGGGCCGCACTGACCGCATTCGATGGTCAAAATGCCCAAGGCATCTGGACCATGATAATCTGCGATCTGGTCGCCCGGGACGAGGGCACATTTACCCGGGCCGACCTGTATATCACTCAAGTGTCAGCCAGTTTTGCCGACTTGTCGCTGACCAAAATTGTCAGCAATGGCAACCCGAGCCCTGGCGCCAACGTGATCTACACCCTGACCGTTAACAACGCAGCAGCCTCTAATGTCAGCGCCACTGGCCTGACCATTCGCGATATCTTGCCTTTGGGGGTAACCTTTGTCAGTGCGACGGGCGCAGGCACCTACAACAGCGTTTCTGGTGTCTGGACGGTTGGCACGCTTGCTCGGAACAGCAATGCAGTCATTGCCATTACGGTATCGGTGACCGCATCAGATGGCGCATTGGTCATGAACAGCGCAGAAATTATTGCTTCCTCCGCAGATGATATCGATTCTACGCCAAATAACGGAGTCATTACCGAGGATGACATCGCCTTTGCGTCCCTCACCGTCAGCAGCAGCAGGACCGCCGGCGTTGTGCCCACACTGGTTTGTCCGGTCGGCTCAACACTGTTCGATTGGGACACTGAAAATTGGGTAGCTGGATCAACCAACGTCAGCTCCGCAGTAGCCAATCTCGGCACGATCAATTTTAATATTGTGATAGGCAACGGGATTTTTGTGAACAGTGCAGGAAATGGTGGCCAATCCCCAGCGCGCCAAACCAACTTTACTGGCGGAAATTTGCCTGTCCAAAGCTCCCTTATCCTGTTGACGGATTTCGCGAACAGATCGTCTTCAGTGACCACAACGATCAGCTTGCCAACGGCAGTGCCCGGCGCTCAGTTCAGTTTGTTCGATGTCGACTATGCCGTGAATGAATTTGCGGACCGCGTGATGATTACTGGGGCTTTCAACGGCGCCGCGGTTACTCCAACACTAACAAACAACCTTGCCAATTATATCATCGGCAACACCGGGTACGGCGATGGTAACGCCGCCTCCAACAGCGCGAACGGCACAGTCGTTGTGACATTTTCTACGCCCGTCGACACAATTGTCATTGTTTATGGTAGTCACAGCATCGCGCCCACCAATCCCTTCCAGCAGGCGATATCGATACATGATATCAACTTCTGCCGCCCGCAGGCCAACATCTCCGTCACCAAAGTCAGCAGCGTGTTAAGTGACGGCATAAGCGGGGCAAACCCCAAGGCGCTGCCTGAGGCTATTGTCAGCTATTGCATCCTGGTCACAAACGCAGGCAGTGCAACCGCCACCGGCGTGTCGTTCGCCGACGTCATTCCCGCAACGCTCAGCTATATTCCCGGCACAATGGTTTCAGGACCAAGCTGTGCTGCTGCAAAAACGGTTGAGGATGACGATGCATCGGGCTCGGACGACAGCGATCAAATTGGTGCATCGATAAACGGCAGCACGATAAACGCGATCGCATCAACGATGGGGCCAAACTCCGCTTTCGCCCTTATTTTCAATGCCGCCGTTAACTGATCGATGGAATCTGCTGGCAAAATAGCGGGGACATTTCTACACCGCCGCCATGAGCACAAAAACTGTTTCGGACCGCAAATATCCTGTCATCGAAACGCGCGACCAACTGGTTGCCGCGATAGCCAAGGGTGAAAAGCCCAAGGATCGGTGGCGCATTGGTACCGAGCATGAGAAATTTGTTTATAAACGTAGCGACCACCACGCGCCGTCTTATGACGAACCAGGCGGCATTCGCGATCTGTTAATGGCGCTGACCGAGTTCGGTTGGGAACCTGTCTACGAAAACGGCAAAGTTATCGCCATGAGCGGGAGTGACGGTGCCGTAAGCCTTGAGCCTGCTGGCCAGCTAGAATTGTCGGGTGCGCCGCTCGAAAACCTGCATCAGACGTGTGCCGAAACCGGCCGGCATTTGAAGCAGGTGAAGGCAATTGGCGACAAGACCGGCACTGGTTTCCTTGGACTCGGCCTTTGGCCCGACAAGACACGTGCTGAACTGCCGATCATGCCCAAGGGCCGCTATGAAATCATGCTGCGCCATATGCCCCGCGTAGGGAGCATGGGCCTCGACATGATGCTGCGGACTTGCACGATTCAGGTCAATCTCGATTATTCGAGCGAAGCCGACATGGCGCACAAATTCCGCACGTCCTTGGCACTTCAGCCCTTGGCGACCGCCTTGTTTGCAAATTCGCCGTTCCTTGAGGGGAAACCAAACGGATACTTGTCCTACCGAAGCCATATCTGGTCTGACACAGATCCGCACCGCACGGGCATGCTGCCTTTCGTATTTGATGACAATTTCGGTTATGAACAATATGTAGACTACATGCTCAAGGTGCCAATGTATTTCGTCTACCGCGATGGCAAATATATCGATGCGGCCGGCCTTGATTTCCGCGACTTTTTAAAGGGAGAGCTTTCGGTTTTGCCGGGTGAAAAGCCGACGGTCAGCGACTGGGAAGATCATATGTCCACCGCTTTTCCCGAAGTCCGCTTGAAAAGCTTTCTGGAAATGCGCGGCGCAGACGGCGGGCCATGGAACCGGATTTGTGCGCTTCCTGCTTTCTGGGTGGGGCTGTTATATGATCAGAGCGCTTTGGACGCCGCCTGGGACGAGGTGAAGAATTGGACCATGGAAGAGCGCGAGACGCTGCGTTCTGCAGTTCCCGCACTAGGACTGAACGCGGCTATTCCTGGCGGCGGCAAGCTACTCGATCTGGCGGGACGCATTCTCGACATTTCATCATCCGGCCTTGCTGCCCGCAACTGCCTGAATGCAAGCGGCGATAATGAAACCGGATATCTAGACCCGTTGCGCGAAATCGTCGCCAGCGGCAAAACCGTCGCGGAAGTCTTGCTTGAGAAATATCACGGCGAATGGAATGGCGATCTATCCCGTGTGTATGACGAGATGAGCTTCTAAAGTTATAGTGCCGAACTGCCACAGTTACCCGAATATTTCACTTATACTGCAATGCTTTGTTGATTCTGCTACAGAGCACCGTAAAGGCGCAGGCGAGTATCGGGAGTGCGACTTTGATTCCGCCTCCTTCATTCGTCACCTCGGGAGAAAAATATGCGTTCCGCTCGCTCAATCATGGCATCTAGCGCCGCTATAGCGGTTGCCACCACTAGCCTTTTTATCACACCTGCCGCTTATGCGCAGGACGAAACTGCGCAAAATAGCGCTGCTTTGGGTGAAATCGTCGTCACCGCCCAGCGTCGTGAAGAAAATCTGCAAGACGTGCCATTGTCAGTGACGGCCGTAAGCGGTGACCAACTGGATGCGCTGACCGCAGGCGGCGTCGATATTCGCGGCATGTCTGGTCGCGTACCAAGCCTGCTGGTCGAATCGTCCTTTGGTCGCACCTTCCCGCGTTTCTACATTCGTGGCCTTGGCAACACGGACTTTGATTTCAACGCATCGCAGCCTGTCAGCTTGATCTATGATGATGTCGTTCTGGAAAACCCGATCCTTAAAGGCTTCCCGATTTTCGACATGGAGCGCGTTGAAGTGCTGCGTGGGCCGCAGGGCACTTTGTTCGGCCGCAACACCACCGCCGGTATCGTCAAATTTGACAGCGTAAAACCAAGCGACGTCGCTGGCGGCTATGGCAAGATTTCCTATGGCCGCTTTAATGCGGTTAATGTCGAGGGTGGCTTTGGCGGCCCATTGGGCGAAAAAGTCAGCGTCCGCGTGTCCGGCATGTACCAGCGGCAGGACGATTATGTCGACAATGTCGTTCCCGGCAAGACAACCAAAGATGCGTTCGAGGGCTATAAAGAATATGCGGCCCGCGTTCAGTTCCTGATCAAGCCAAGCGACGATTTCGATATCTTGCTGACCGGCCAGTTCCGTTCATTGGACGGCACGGCACGCCTGTTCCGGGCCAATGTGTTTACACGCGGTCAAGAGGGTCTCAACGCAAACTTCAACCGCTATCGTGTCTCCACCGACGGCAAGAACGAACAGCGCGTCGACACGCAGAATATGACAGCCCGCATGACCTATGATGCGGGCCCTGTGTCCTTCGTTTCGGTCACCAGCTATTGGCAAGGTGATGCAACGTCGGTTGGTGACGTCGATGGCGGCTTTGGCGCCAACTTCTTGCCGCCAAATCTTTACGGCCCAGGCGAAATTCCATTCACTGCCGAAACCCGCGACAGCGTGCCAAATCTGAAGCAGTTCACGCAGGAATTCCGCATCGCCAGCAATGGTAACGGCCCCTTGAGCTATCAGGCTGGCGTATTTTACTTTAACGAAAAGCTGAGCATCGTCTCGGAAAACTATTCAACCTTGGGCGATCCGAACAACGCACCAGACGGCGTCAACATCGTCGTTTCACAGCGCCAGAACAGCAAGGCGTATGGCCTGTTCGGTTCAATGACCTATCAATTGACCGATCAGCTCAGCGTCACTGGCGGCCTGCGTTATAACGACGACAAGCGCGACTTCGTGGCTGTGCGCAGCCGCGACACCCAATTTCCGGGCTTCTTGCAGAACCCGCTTGGAACGGTGCGCCGTGATGTCAGCGACAACAACCTGACGTGGGACCTTAGCGGCACTTATGCAGCGACAGACGATGTAAACCTCTATGCGCGCGTTGCACGTGGCTACCGCGCGCCATCAATCCAGGGCCGTATCCTTTTCCCTCCAGCAACAGCCACTCCGCTGGAAAGCGGCGTGACCGTTGGCCAATCGGAAACGATCACATCCTACGAAAGCGGCATCAAGTCGACGTTGCTCGACGGCCGTGCGCGTTTCAACATCAACGGCTTTTATTATGAGCTGAAAGATGCGCAGCTGACCGCAGTCGGCGGCGGCGTAAACGCCAACCGTCTGATCAATGCCGATATGGTCCGCGGCTATGGTTTCGAAGCTGATGTGGAGTTCAAGCCTGTTCCGCAACTGCTTTTGACCGCTGGCCTGAGCTACAACAACACGCGCATCCGCGATGCAGGCCTGACCACCGCAGCCTGCGGCGCAACGCGCGTTGATACATTCCCGAACGTGTCCTTGTGCACCCCGCTTGATCCAATCGTCGTTGCGGCGGCACCGTTCTCGGCGGCTATCGTCAACATCAACGGCAACAGCCTGCCACAGAGCCCCAAGTGGATTGCCAACTGGACGGCACGGTACGGCGTTCCTGTGGGTGATGGTGAAGTCTATGCCTTCACCGACTGGGCGTACCGTTCGAAGATCAACTTTTTCCTGTATGAATCGGTTGAATTCCAGGACAAGCGTATGCTCGAAGGCGGCGTCCGCGTTGGCTACAAAACCGACGCATTCGATATTTCGGCGTTTGTCCGCAACATCACCAAGGATACGTCTGCTGTAGGCGGCATCGACTTCAACAACCTGACCGGTTTCGTCAATGAACCGCGCATCTGGGGCGTTGAAGCCGGGTTCAAATTCTAATTTCAAACAATATGCGTTAAGAAACGGGGCGGGTTTGCGAAAGCAGACTTGCCCCGTTCGCATATCGGCGTTAAGGGCACTCTCCTTCGCTGCAAAGCGGAGTGCAGGAGTTTAGCTCAGTTGGTAGAGCATCGGTCTCCAAAACCGAGGGTCGTGGGTTCGAGTCCCCCAACTCCTGCCATTTTCTCACATTGTTAGAAATGGCCACTATTTTGGGCGGCGTTCGCGCTATTGAGTCATCCGAACCAATAGTCGGCCCGTTAGGCCGTCGCCGTAGGCAACTTTTGGCACCACGCAGTCCCCTGCGAACAACAAGCTCACTAAACCATCAATGCGCCTTGCGCTTGGCAATCTGGTGGTAAACCAACACAATCACCGCGCCGATTGCAAGGCCCGCAACGCCGCACAATGCTGCATCTACGACCCACGCCAGCGCGCCTTCATACAGGCCAAAAAACTCGGCTGGATGCGCGCCAAAGCCGTGGACGATGATCTGTCCGCCAACCCACAGCATCGCCGCTGTGCCGATGGTCGATAATGCAGCTAGCAATTTTGGCATGCCCTTGACCAAAGCGCGCCCAATCGCCTGCGATCCACCGTTTTCGCGCTGTGCCATGTGCAGGCCGATGTCATCCATTTTTACAATGAGGCCAACCACGCCGTATACCGCAATGGTGATCGCTATTGCGACAAAGGCCAAAACGCCCGCTTCAAGCCAGATTGAAGTCTCCGCAAGGCTTTTTACTTCGTTCAACGCAATCGCCATGATTTCTGCTGACAGGATGAAATCGGTGCGCACCGCCCCCTTCACCATATTTTGTTCGTGCTCCGTGCTGGTCAATTCAGCCAGTTCTTCGACCAGATTTTCTTCCTCATGCGGGACAAATTTTTCCCACACTTTTTCCGCGCCTTCAAAGCACAGATAGGCGCCACCCAACATGAGAATTGGTGTAATCGCCCACGGCAGGAACAGGCTTAACAGCAGAGCCACCGGCAATATTATGACCAGCTTGTTGAAGAATGAACCTTTGGCAATGCGCCAGATGATCGGCAATTCTCGGTCGGGGGTGAAACCAGTGACATATTGCGGCGTGACTGCAGTATCGTCGATAACAACGCCAGCGGCCTTGCTTCCTGCTTTGCCCGCCGCGGCAGCGACATCGTCGACCGAGGCAGCAGCGACTTTTGCAATCGTCGCAATGTCGTCAAGTAAGGCAGCAAGACCAGATGGCATGGGGATTCCCTATCAAATTGATGATATTGCGAAATAGCCGACCGGCGCGTGCGGTCAAGACTGCTAAAACTTACGGCCGAATGACACCAGATCGCTATCTGGATCGCCTGTGCCGGTTATCATCCCGCGCAGCATCTGCCCGGCCATCATAGAAAACGTGATTCCGTTGCCGCCATATCCCATGGCCGCATAGCAATTGGGCATTTTGGGCACGGGACCAATCGTCGGTGTTCCGGTTTTGGAATCGCCAAAGCTCCCGCTCCAGCTAAAATCCGCTGTCGCATCGACCATAGGCAGCAAGTTGCCAAGTTTTTCAACTAGTCGCGCGGTTTTGACTTCGTTCAACGCATCGCGTTCGGTGGCGTCGGATATTTCCGCATCTTCCCCGCCGCAGATCACATGACCTTGGGGCGTTGTGCGGATATAAAGATAGGGGTCATTGGCTTCCCAGATGATGCATCCGGTTGGCCAGATTTTGCGTGGTTGCGGTCTGGTTGCGATCACCCAGGTCGAAATGATCGTATTGCCCTTTTTGGGTATGCCTTTGGCCATTTCATAGCCTGTTGCAAATACTAGCGACTGGCAGCGGATATCCGGTCCGTCACGGGTCGCCGCCGTTACACCCGAAGTGCTTGCGTCGATGTCGGTTACCTCGACCGGAGCGTAACATCGGGCGCCACGCGCAATTGCGGCGTTCAGATAACCTGCTGCCAGCAATCGCGGATCCGCCAAATAATTATCGCGCCCGACAATTGCCGATCGGCCCTTGATGCCATATTGTTCAAACACTGCCGCCGGTTTCAGAAATCCGACCTCGAACCCGGCCCGGCGACGCGCCTCGGTTTCGGCTTGAAGCCCCACAGAATCAAGCACATTGCCTGACAAATACAGGCTATCACGCGTCGCTTGTTGCGCGTCGATGCCAAGTGCCCGAGTACGTTCACGCAAAGCATCGACTGCCAACCGTGACCGCCGCCACAACCGTTCGGCACGGTCTCGACCAATACGTTCGGATAAAACCGAAAGCGGTGTATCTATTTCGTATTGGAGCAATGCCGTCGAAGCCGGCGTTGACCCCTGGATCGCCCCGCGACGGTCGGCAATAATCACATCCAATCCGGCGTCGCTTAAGGCTTCCGCGATTATTGCCCCCGAAATCCCTGCGCCGATTACAAGAACGTCGCAAGACACGGTTCGCGTCAGTTTTCTCGTCGTTATCGCAGGCAACCGCTGTTCAAGCCAAACAGATCGGCCGGTGCGCAGGTCCCGTTTGATAGTAACTGTCATTACATTGCCCCCTGGTGTTCGGGATAACCAGCGACTGCGGTAACGGGTTCCACTGTCCGTCACACGCAATTGCCTTTGATTTTGATATCTTGCGTCGCAGCGATTCCCTCGTTAAAGGCCTAGTCTTTCCGAAATCGGAACCTATATCGCTCTCGACCCGCCGGTCGGAGCGCTGGCGGCTATCCTCGGGATCGAACAGGAAGAAACGATATGGCAAAGACAAGCCCCGGTGAGTTCATCCGTCAGGTACGGACTGAAATCGGCAAGGTAGTATGGCCCTCGCGGCAGGAAACCGTGCAGACCGCCATCATGGTGTTGATCATGACGATCATCCTTGCCATTTTCTTTTTAGGCGTCGACGCGGTATTTGCCGCAATCGTAAAGGGACTGCTCGCGCTTGCCCAAGGCTAAGCGAAGCCCCTCCAGAGAGTTTTGGGGAAAAGAATAGATATTATGGCACGCTGGTACATCATTCACGCTTATTCGGGCTTTGAAAATAAGGTTCGCGACCAAATTCTGTCCGAAGCAGAGCGCATTGGTCTTTCGCAGTTGGTCGAGGCTGTCGAGGTTCCGACCGAGCAGGTCACCGAGGTGCGGCGCGGTAAGAAGATCAAGGCAGAGCGCAAGTTCTTCCCGGGCTATGTTCTGGCAAAGCTGAACATGAATGATGATGTGTATCACTTGGTCAAGAACACGCC
>JANPKN010000009.1:0-2654 GCA_031426075.1 Sphingomonadaceae bacterium | reverse complement strand
CGCCCTGACTGGGTGCTTTCGCGCCAGCGCGCATGGGGTGTGCCGATCACCTTGTTCGTCAAAAAAGGAACAAACCAGTATCTGTGCGATCCAGCGGTCAATGCGCGGATCATATCAGGCGTGCGTGAACAGGGCGTCGATGGCTGGTCCGACGAACGGGCGCAGGCATATCTTGGGCCTGACTATGCGCTGGATGATTATGAGCGCGTTACCGATATTCTGGACGTCTGGTTTGATTCTGGCTGCACCCATGCATTCGTGCTCGAAAGTGGACGCTGGCCTGACCTGCAATGGCCTGCGGACCTGTATCTCGAAGGCAGTGACCAACATCGGGGCTGGTTCCAGTCAAGCTTGCTGCAAAGCTGCGGTACGCGCGGCCGAGCGCCTTATAATGCAGTGCTGACGCATGGCTTTACGATGGATCAGAAGGGCATGAAAATGTCCAAGTCGCTGGGCAACACGATCAATCCGCTTGATCTGATGCGCGACAGCGGCGCAGATATCCTGCGGCTTTGGGCGCTGACCGTGGACTTCACCGAGGATCACCGGATCGGCAAGGAAATCCTGTCCGGCGTGTCCGACCAGTATCGCAAATTGCGCAACACGTTCCGCTATCTGCTTGGTGCATTGGACGGCTTCTCGGATGCGGAAAAGGTAGCGGTTGCCGATATGCCTGAACTGGAGCGCTACATGCTCCATTTGCTTGCAGACATGGATGCAAAGCTTCGGCAGGCTGTCGAAGACTTTGACTTCAATACCTACGTCCGGTTGTTGACCGACTTCGCCAATGAAGACCTTTCGGCCTTCTTCTTCGACATCCGCAAGGATAGCCTGTATTGCGACGCGCCGACGGACGCGAAGCGGATGGCGTATCGCACAGTGCTGGACACTTTATTCCAGGCGCTTGTCCGCTACGCCGCGCCTGTGCTGGTGTTCACCAGTGAAGAGGTTTGGCAGACGCGATTTGGTACCGATGCCGATAGTGTGCACTTTTCGGAATGGCCGGAAGTAGATGCGGGCTGGTTCGATCTGGAATCGGTCGAACATTGGTTCCGTCTCCGGGAACTGCGTAGGCAGGTAACCGAAGCAATTGAACCGCTGCGCCGCGAAAAGATTGTTGGGTCAAGCTTGGAGGCCGAAGTGCAAGTCCCCAATCTCGAGGCTGTCCTGCGAGACCATCAAGTCGATGACAGCTTTTTGGCGGAACTTTGTATCACATCGTCAACGAAAACGGTCGCGGGTGTGACTGAACCGGTGGTGACCAAGACCAGCAACCACAAATGCGGCCGCTGCTGGCGGCATTTGCCGGAGGTTGCTGATGATGGTGCGTTGTGCGGTCGTTGTGAGGACGTCGTTGGTGGGTAAGGCTCATCAAATCCTCCCTACTTGTGGGGAGGGGGCAACCCGCAGGGTTGACGGAGGGGACTGGCGGTTTACACGAGGGGGAATGTGCGCACTTACACCCCCCTCCACTACGCTTCGCGTGGTCGCCCTCCCCGTAAACGGTGAGGATTAAGCATGAACCCCAACCCAAAATTTCGCCTTCAAGGTTTGATGCTCGCAAGCCTCGTTTTCATCGCCGACCAGATCGTGAAATTCGCGATGCTTGGGCCGCTGCAGTTGAAAGAGCGTGGCGTTATCCACATCATTTCGTTCTTTGACCTGCGCTATGCCGAAAATCGGGGCGTTTCGATGAGCTTTCTCACCGCAACAAGTGAGGGCGAACGTTGGGCACTTGTAGCGCTGACCTCGGTAATAGCCGTCGGCGTCGCTGTCTGGATGTGGCGCGAGAAATTGCGTGGCGATGTGCTTGCACTGTCCTTGGTGCTTGGCGGGGCGCTTGGGAACATCGTTGACCGCGTGCGTTACGGCTATGTCGTGGATTATGCGGATCTGCATTTTGGGGCTTTCCGGCCCTTTTACATATTCAATCTGGCCGACGCCTGCATCAGCATTGGCGTATTGATATTGCTTGTCCGCGCGTTCCTGATAAGCGACAAGGAAACTGGTGGCGGGGCTGACGTTCAGCAACCTGCAAGCAATGCCGACATAGTGGAGAAGTCATGAAGCGGATATCTATCTTAGCGGCGGCGTCAGTTGCTATTCTCGCGCTTTCAGGCTGCGGGACGACCAGCATCTATGACCGTGATCGCCCCGACGAATTTGCCGTCACCAAGTCAAAGCCCATTCAGGTTCCGACCGAATTTACGTTGCCCGCGCCCACACCCAATGCACCGCGTCCGCAGGATGGCGACACCAAGCAGCAGGTTTTGGACGCGATGTTTGGCGGCGCTGCACCTGCGCCCCGCCTCTGAGATTGGATGATTAGATGAACCGCAAACAGATAACAGCCGGCGGCGTATTAGCCTTAGTAATCACATTGTCAGGCTGCGCTTCGGCAGGCGACGTTGGACAACAGCTGTGGGATTGGGACATTCGAGGAAATCAGGCCGCTGCGCCTTCAACCGGCCGTGCTGCGCCGCTGGTGGTTCCGCCAGACTTCGCGCTTGAGCCTACGGCTGCTTCGGCGATTCGCCCTGCCGAAGCCGGTCAGGAGCAAGTGCTTGAGGCATTATTTGGTGGCGCCGCCGCTCGCTCCGCTGCTGAACGCGCGATTTCGACTTCGCCGGGCACAGCCGAACTCGGTATCCGGT
>JANPKN010000008.1:0-27451 GCA_031426075.1 Sphingomonadaceae bacterium | reverse complement strand
CGGATTTGGCGGTTTGCCGAAACGTCCCGACGGCAAAAGCTGGTTCCCGCTCATCATCGGCGGCCTTGTGCTTGTGTGGCTGGTATGGACAAGCGTTCATCGGATTGGTCCGGAGCAAGAGGGCGTCGTGACCCAGCTGGGCAAATTTTCCCGCACGGTGCCGCCAGGCATCCAGTTCACCCTGCCCGCACCTCTGCAGAATATCACGAAGATCGACACGCAGCAGATCCAGACCACAGCTGTGGGTTCACCCAAGGCAAGCAGCGAAAATCTGGTGCTGACGCGCGACCAGAGCATAATTGACATGGCCTATGATGTCCGCTGGTCGATTAAAGAACCTGAACTGTATCTGTTCCAACTCGACAGCCCGGACGAGACCGTCAAAGAGGTTGCGGAAAGCGCTATGCGTGCCGCAGTAGCCAATTTTGACCTGACCCAAGCCATCGGCCCTGGCCGTGGAGCGATTGAGCTTGAGGTCCGCCGCCGTATGCAACAAGTGCTCGATGAATATCGTGCAGGCGTGCTGATTCAGAGCATCTCGATCCGTCAGTCGGACCCGCCAGCCGAAGTAAACGACGCGTTCCGTGAAGTGAACGCTGCGCAACAACGCCGCGAAAGCTATCTCAACGATGCCCGCGCATACGCAAGCCGTGTGACAGAATTGGCGCTTGGTGAAACCGCCGAGTTTGACAAAATCTATGTGCAATATCGTGAGGCGCCCGAGGTGACCAAACGCCGGTTGTATTATGAAACCATGGAACAAGTGCTTGGCAAGGTCGACAAGACTGTTGTCGAAACGGGCGGTGTGACGCCATACCTTCCCATTCCAGAATTCCAGAAAAAGACGGCTCCAAAGACCGAGCCAGTGACCGTGACAGGGACCAAGCAATGACGAGCAGTTTCCTTCGCAATCCGATTTATCTCGCGGTCGGCGCAATCGGCGCGCTCATATTGATGAGCATGTCGGTGAACGTCGTCCCCGAGACACAACAGGCCATTATCAGCAGCTATGGTAAGGTCGACCGGATCGTAAATGCATATCAGCCGGGCGAAAAATTTGGCGAAACGCGTGCAGGTCTTACCTTCCGCATTCCGTTTGTCGAACAAATCCAGATGATCGACAAGCGCGTGCTGAGCGTGCAGATGGAGCAGCAAGAAGTGCTGTCCACTGACCAATTGCGGCTTCAGGTCGATGCCTTTGCCCGTTTCCGGATAACTGAGCCGGCCCAGATGTACCGTACCATCCGTACCGAAGATCGCCTGCGTGACCAGTTGCGGACTATCTTAGGTTCATCGCTGCGGAACGAATTGGGCAAGCGGACATTCGCCGCACTGTTGAGCGCCGAGCGTGGTGAAGTCATGGAGAATATCCAGACCGCATTGAACCGTGAAGCCCGCAAATATGGCGCTGAGGTCATTGACGTCCGCATCAAGCGTGCCGATTTGCCAGCGGCAACGCTGCAATCGGCCTATAACCGGATGCGCAGTGCCCGAAATCAGGAAGCCATCGCCATCGACGCCGAAGGCCAGAAGGAAGCGCAAATCATTCGCGCTGACGCCGAGGCCGAAGCTGCCCGTATCTACGCCATAAGCTATGGCAAGGATCCGGACTTCTACGACTTTTACCGCGCGATGCAGAGTTATCGTCAGACGTTCCAGAACGGCGAGGGCGCAACCAATATCATATTGTCGCCGCAGAATGCTTATCTGGAAAAGTTCCGCAACGGGATTTAGTCGAAGTACAAATGACGTTGGCCAGTTGGATGGCATCCATTCAATTGGCGTTAAGCTTTGCCACGCCAACGATTAATTGATTTTCAGGGCCACCCGCCCAGTTGAATAGACGAGAGGAATGATATCCGTGCGTTACGCTTATGCAGTTACCACCGCGCTTTTGATGGCAGGCGGCACAGTTGCTTTAGTCAACGGCAACCCCGTGACCGCGCAAACCGGACTTGCTGTTTCGGAACAGGTCAACCTTGCTCCCGGCGGCGCGCCGTCAAGTTTCGCTGACCTCGCCGCACAATTGCAGCCAGCGGTCGTCAATATCGCGACGCGACAAAAGGTTCAGGTCGCTACCAGCTTTAACCCGTTGACCGGCGAACGTCGCCCCGTGACGCAAGAACAAGCTAGTGGCGGCTCCGGATTTCTGATCTCAGCCGACGGCTACATCGTCACTAACAACCATGTCGTTGCCGGTGGGCCCGCAGGCGATGCGGTTGACCGCGTCACCGTGACTTTGTTCGACGGCAAGGAATATCAGGCTGAAATCGTTGGCCGTGACCCGTCGTCAGATATTGCCTTGTTGAAAATCAGCGCGACGAATCTGCCTTTTGTCAAAATGGCAGAATCGCAGAAAAGCCGCGTGGGTGATTGGGTCATCGCCATCGGTAACCCGCTTGGCCTTGGCAACACAGTGACTGCAGGCATTATTTCCGCGCTTCAGCGTAACATCGGTGCAGGCGGTGCATACGACCGCTTCATTCAAACCGACACTGCCATCAATCCCGGTAACTCCGGCGGGCCGTTGTTCAACCTGAAGGGTGAAGTCGTCGGCATCAACAATCGCCTGATTTCGCCAGTGGGCGCGAATATCGGCGTTGGTTTTGCTATCCCGGCCGAAGAAGCCATTCCGGTTGTCGAGTCCCTGAAAAAGGGTGTACGGCCTGAACGCGGTTATCTGGGCATAAGCATCACCCCGGTGAGTGAAGATCTCGCCGATGCACTTGGTTTGGAAAAGAACCGCGGTGAATTTGTCGCACGCGTCGTCGCCGGCGAAGGCGCAGACAAGGCTGGTCTGAAGGAAGGCGACATTGTCCTTCGCGTTGATAACCGCGAAGTGACGCCTGAAGCGACGTTGTCCTACATCGTAGCCAACATCAAACCCGGTACGCGCATTCCACTCGATATCTTGCGTGAAGGCAAGCCGATGAAGCTCACAGCTATCGTAGGTGCACGTCCTCCGGAAGAAAAGCTTGCTCAAAGCAACTTCAATCCGGAAGAAAATAAGGATTTCGACAAGCAAACCGATACCCCCGATTCCAAGATCATCCGTGATACGCTTGGCGTCAGCGTCATTCCGCTTGATGCCGAAATTGCGCGCGCACTTGGCATGACAACCGACGTCAAAGGCGTCGTAGTCGATGTACCCGGCGCCGGAACCGGGGCACAGGTTGGCCTTCGTCGCGGCGACGTGATTGTTTCGGCTAACTACAAACCTTTGAACACAGCCGCAGGCCTCGCGGCAGCGGTGAAAGAAGCGCAAGCGGCGGGTCGGGGCGCGATCCTGCTGGGCGTCAAGCGGCGTGGTGCGGCCACGCAATATGTGACCGTTCGTCTGGAAGATTAAAGATTGTTGTCGCTCGCGCCAGGCTGGTGCTAGTTAAGCTATGGAATTAATCAGCACCGACTGGCGCGACGACGCCGAGCATATTCTTCCCGATCTTATCGACCTGCGCCGGGCGATCCATGCCGAGCCTGAACTCGGTCTCCAAAACCCAAAAACGCTCGCGAAGATCAAGGCCGCGCTTGCTGGCCTTCCGTTAGAGCTACGTGAGGGGCCATCGACGACTGGCCTCATTGCGACCCTCAAAGGCCCCGCTAATGGCCGTACAGTGCTTCTGCGCGGCGATATGGACGCATTGCCGCTCCATGAAGATACAGGGCTAGATTACACCTCGTTGACCGAAGGCGCGATGCACGCATGCGGCCATGATACCCATGTCGCCATGCTCGTCGGGGCGGCTAGGATGCTGTGCGCCAAACGCGATCAGTTGGCTGGCACGGTCCAGTTCATGTTCCAGCCCGGCGAAGAAGGCCATCATGGTGCGCGCTTCATGCTCGATGACGGCCTGATCGATCCACTGCCGGATGCCGCCTTTGCGCTCCACATCATGCCAAATGCCCCGCGCGGCGTGTTCAGCGGCCGAAGCGGGCCGTTGCTGGCGTCTTCCGATGTACTGACCATCACCGTCAAGGGCGCTGGCGGCCATGCCTCGATGCCGCATGACGCAATTGACCCAATCCCCGTCGCTTGCGAGATCGTTTCGGCGATTCAAACGATGGTGACGCGCAAGATTTCGGTATTCAATCCCGCGGTCATTACGATCGCCAAGATTTCCGCCGGCACGACCAACAACATCATACCAGAAACTGCGCATTTGCTTGGCACTATCCGCACGTTGTCGCCGCAGCAACGGGCGCGCGTAGCCGAAGAACTGCACCGCCTCGCCCCCGGCATAGCTGCCGCGCATGGCTGCAGCGCTGAGGTCCATATCGAACAGGGCTTTCCCGTTACCGTCTGCGACGACCGCGCCGTCCAATTCGGCAAAACTGTGGTACAAGACTTGTTCGGCACCGAAAGCTGGATCACGCTCGACACCCCGATCATGGGCGCCGAAGATTTCGCGTATGTCCTTGAAAAGGTTCCCGGCGCGATGTTCTTCCTGGGCGCGTCCCACGAAGGCGACGACTGGCGCACTTGCTGCGGCCTCCATTCCAACCGGATGGTGCTCGACGACAGCGTCATGGCCCGCGGCGCCGCCCTCCACGCCGCAATCGCTGAGCGCTATCTGACCGAAGGGTTTGGATCCTAGATTACTTCCGCGCTGCCTTCTCCGCACTGCGCATAACGCGAAGGGCGTTGCCTTGGGCGATTTTGGCTAAGTCGGCTTTGGAATAGCCACGGCGGACGAGCTCGGCGAACAAGGCTGGGTACGTCGATACATTTTCCAGGCCCACGGGCAGTTCGTCCACGCCGCCGAAATCGCCACCAATGCCAATATGGTCAATGCCAGCGACCTTGCGGATATGGTCGATATGGTCGGCAACTTGGGCAAGTGTTGCCTTTGGCTGCGGTTTTGCAGCGATCCAAGCATCAACAGCTGCCTTTTCCCCGACTGGATTTCCGGAAAATTCGGCTTTGGCGCGGCCAGCGACTGCGGCGCGTTCATATTCCCACTGGCGACGCGGGGCTGACGTAAAGCCCGGAACGAAGGTCACCATAACCACGCCGCCATTTTGTGGAAGCCGTTTCAGCACGGAATCAGGCACATTACGCGGGTGTGGGGTGACGGCAAGGGCGTTGCTATGGGTGAACAGCACCGGCGCTGTCGATTTATCCAGCACATCGTGCATCGTCGCTTCCGACACATGGCTGATATCCGCAATCATGCCCAGCCGGTTCATTTCGGCAAGCACTTCAAAACCGAAAGGCGACAATCCGTCATGCTTCGGCGCGTCAGTTGAGCTGTCTGCCCAATCAGTCGTCAAACTGTGCGTAATCGTCATGTAACGCGCGCCAAGCGCATAAGTCTGCCGCAGGATTTCGAGCGACCCGCCGATGGAATGGCCGCCCTCCATACCAATCAGCGACGCGATTTTGCCTGCCTTCATCGCGGCCTCAACCTCGGCCGCAGTCGAGGCGTACGTGAACGCGTCGGGATAGCGTGCCATCATTTGCCGCACGACGTCAATTTGCTGGATGGTGCGTGTCACCGCCTCATGCTTGGGAAGCGCCGCATCGACATATACCGACCAATATTGTCCGCCCAGAAACCCGGCACGCGCTGTTTTCAGGTCTGTGTGCGTTTTGGCCAACACATCCGCGGGCAAAGCGTTCAGGTCGAACTTTGAAAAGTCGCGGTCAAACAACTCGGCAATTTGGTGCGGCGTATCGTTATGACCGTCGATGATGGGGGACTTCGCCAAAACCTCACGCGCGGTTTCTTCGGGCGTTGCAGCCACAGCAGGTTGCGCCATTGCACCAAGCAGCGCCAACAAAGACACCTGCAACACACTGCGCAAATTAAAAACCGAAACGCGATTTTGAACGTTCATAAAACCCCCCTCCAAATATCCAGTCACGACTCTGCCTGAACTTGCTATCTGTAGGAAAGTGTTTTGTGCTTACGGCACCAAAATCGTGTCGACTGCCTTGTCCGCCAGTTTGGGATAATCGAGCGTAAAGTGCAGCCCCCGGCTTTCATGCCGCGACAGGGCAGACCGGATAATCAGTGCTGCGACCTCCACGAGGTTGCGCAATTCAATCAAGTCGGGCGTCACTCGGAAATGGCTGTAATAATCGGCAACCTCACTGCGCAGCAAATCAATGCGGTGCTGCGCGCGCTCAAGCCGTTTCGTGGTGCGTACAATGCCAACGAAATTCCACATGAACTGACGGATTTCGCGCCAGCATTGGGCTATGACAACTTCTTCGTCACTGTCGGTAACGCGGCTTTCGTCCCATTGCCGGATGGGTGGCGGTGGCGGCAGACTGTCCCAACTAGCCTCGATATGCCGCGCACAGGCATCGCCAAAGACGAAGCATTCGAGCAAGGAGTTTGAGGCGAGGCGGTTTGCGCCATGCAAGCCACTTTGAGTAACTTCACCTGCGGCGTAGAGACCCGGCGCATCTGTTCGGCCATCCAAATCCACCAGTACCCCGCCGCAGGTATAATGCTGCGCTGGCACGACAGGGATAGGCTCCTTCGTAATATCGATACCAAGACCAAGCAGCTTTTCATAAATATTCGGGAAGTGCGTTCTTACAAATTCAGGCGGCTTGTGGCTGATATCGAGATGCACATAATCCAGACCATCACGCTTGATTTCGGCATCATTGGCGCGGGCGACGATGTCACGCGGCGCAAGCTCGGCGCGCACGTCATAATCGGGCATGTAACGATGCCCGGTTTTGGGGTTTTTAAGGGTGCCGCCCTCGCCACGAACGGCCTCGGTAATCAGGAAATTCTTGACTTCGAGATTGTAAAGACAGGTCGGGTGGAATTGCATGAACTCCATATTGGAAACGCGGCAGCCAGCGCGCCACGCCATTGCGATGCCGTCACCTGTGGCCCCGCGCGGTGCAGTGGAATACAGATATGTCCTGCCAGCGCCGCCGCTTGCGAGAATTGTGGCGCGCGCGGTGAACGTTTCCACCTGCCCCGTCTTGCGGTTGAGCGCATACACGCCATGGATTCGACCAGATGTCGAAAAGCGCTCCTGATGCCGCCCGGAAATCAGGTCGACTGCGACCATATCGGGCACCAAGATGATATTGGGATGCGCCCTTGCCGCCGCCTCAAGCGCTTGCTGCACCGCCCATCCAGTCGCGTCGTCAACATGAACGATCCGCCGGTGGCTATGCCCGCCTTCGCGCGTGAGGTGCCAGTCATTGCCCTCAAGATTGAACGGCACGCCAAGCTTCGCTAACCGCTCAATCGCCACAGGGGCGTTCTCCACGACAAATTCCACCGTGGCACGGTTGTTGAGGCCAGCGCCAGCAACCATCGTATCCTCGATGTGGTTTTCAAAATTATCGCCAGGTTCAAGCACTGCGGCAATCCCGCCTTGAGCCCAAGCGGTCGCGCCATCGGATATCGAACCCTTGGCGAGCACCGCAACCTTGCGCGTCGCCGCCAACTGCAATGCAGCCGTCAATCCCGCCGCGCCCGAGCCAATAATCAGAACATCGGCTTCCATTTAAGCAGCGCTCGTCAAGCGGAGGAAGACGTCTTCAAGGTCGGCCTCTTTGGTTGTCACATCGACGATTCCAAGCCCAAGGCCTTGGATGACGGAAAGCACCTCGCCAGCATTCATACGGTCTTTGTTATAAGTTATCTCAATCGTCCGGTCACCGACCAGTTCCGCCTTTTCAAAGGCTTCATGGGTTGGCGCGGTAGTTACATCACGGTCCAACGTTAACACCACCGCCTTCTCCCGGGCCATACCAACCAGCTCGCGGGTGGGCTTGTTGGCGATAAGCTGACCGTGATTAATGATCGCAATCCGGTCGCACAATTGCTCGGCTTCCTCAAGATAATGGGTGGTCAAGACAACCGTAACGCCTTGGCGGTTTAGCTCCTGAACATAATCCCACAATTGTTGGCGAAGCTCGATGTCGACACCTGCGGTGGGTTCATCGAGTACAATCACTGGCGGCGCGTGCACCATGGCCTTCGCCACCAACAAACGCCGCTTCATGCCACCGGACAAGGTCCGCGCATACGCATCGGCTTTATCCTCCAGCCGCACGGCCTTCAGTAATTCCATCGTCCGCCGCTTCGATTTCGGCACGCCGTAAAGACCCGCTTGTAGCTCAAGCGCTTCCTTCGGGGTGAAGAACGGGTCAAACATAATTTCCTGCGGCACAATGCCAATCGACGCCTTGGCATTGCGCGGATGGGCGTCGATATCGAAACCCCAAATCGACGCGCTGCCCGATGTCTTCATCACCAATCCGGCCAAGATGTTAATCAAGGTTGATTTGCCTGCGCCATTGGGTCCAAGCAAGCCGAAGATAGAACCTTGGGCGACGTCAAAACTGACGTCGTTTAGCGCCTGTTTCCCCCCGGCATATTTTTTGGAGAGGTTTTGGATTGAAATAGCTTGTTCAGACATGCACCTGCGATAGCGAAGGCGCCCTATCAGTGCAATCACAGGGTAAAGAATGGCTGAATGAATTGCAAATTGTGCGGCTTGGTAACGAAGCGGCCTTCTACAGAATATATTTACGATTAGCGCTTAAAGCGGTCGACATGATTTGGAACATATCTTTCCTGCGCCATGCCGCGACCGCTGTTATTGTGGGTCTAGCCGCGATTGCCGCAACGCAACCTGCCTTGGCCGGAACCGCTTTAGGCGGGGCAGAAGTTACCATCGTCCGGCCACTTTCATTTGTCATTGATGACAATCTTGATTTCGGCACAGTCGTGCGTAGCACCACCGCAGGCACGGTTACCGTCGCCCCGGATGGCGCACGGACACAGACTGGCGGGGTCACCTTGGCGAACGGCAGCCACAAGCCAGCATCTTTCGCCGGACAAGGATCATTCAACCAACGGGTCGATATTTCGCTCGGGGCGAACACTATCCTGCTCACTGGACCAGGTGCGGCGATGCGTGTGCGTGATTTTGTGATCGGCAGCACACCAACCGCCGTACTGACCACTGCGCCGCTGCGCTTTCGAATTGCCGCTACCAACGGGATTTTCGCGTTTCCAATCGGTGCAACGCTTGAGGTAGGGGCCAATCAGGCCCCGGGCCAGTATTCAGGCACCTGGGCAATCACACTCAACTATTTCTGATCCGTTGCAGCCCGGCTCCGGCTTTGCTAAGCGGCGCAGATGAACAACAGCGATCCTGAAACTATCCGAGTGCGCGAGCCGCGTGTCGCGTGCGACGGCAGCGGAGAAATTCCCGCCGCTTTGGGCCATCCCCGCGTCTGGCTTCAGATTGATGAGAAGGGCTATGTCGATTGCGGCTAATGCGACCGGCATTTTGTCCAGATCGGTGGACCAGCGGATAACGGCAAGGACTAAACCAGCCTTCCGCGTCGCGGTACCGCACATGCGCTACATGATCGGTTCGGCACCCGTGCTTACACCGCAGGGCTGAATTGCTGTTTGGCAGGTTGGCGATAGGCGTCAAGCAGTGACGCAACGGCGCGGGAATAGGCGATGCCGCTGGGTTCCATGATGATGCAGCCATTCTCCAGCCGCGCAAGTCCGCGTTCTCCAAACGGCTTTAACCCGGAACTGACCTCTTCCCGCATTTCAGCGGGAACTGGACCCGAATTGCCCGTGCAAAGCAGATTTTCGATCAATTTACCGCGCAGTTGGTCGCCCGGATTGCGCGCCACACCGCGCGTTGCACACGCTTGATGCGCTAACGCCAGCGTGCGGTAGACGCCGACATTTTTTTCATTCTGGATAATAGCATCGGGAAAATGGCTGATGGCGCTTGCGCCCATCGCGATTAATATATCGCTGCTGTCGTCTGTGAAACCTTGGAAGTTCCGGCGAAGCGTTCCGGCTCGCGCCGCCACCGCCAGGCTGTCATTTGGCTTGGCAAAATGATCGAATCCGATCGCCGCATACCCAGCCTTGGTAAAATAGTCATACCCGAGTTCTGCCATGGCAAAACGTTCGGCCGAGTTGGGCAGCGCACTGTCATCAATGCGGCGTTGGCGCGGAAAAAGCTGCGGCATATGGGCGTAGCCGAATAATGCGATGCGATCAGGCCCAAGACCAGCGGTGATCTCCAGCGTTTCAAACAGGTCCTGTTGCGATTGCCCGGGTAGACCGTACATCAAGTCGAAATTAATGCCCTTGATACCCGCATCGCGCAGTTGCCACATACAGTTCTCAATCATATGCAGCGGCTGTGTCCGCCCAATAGCGCGCTGAATATTCTCCGAGAAGCTTTGTACACCAAGACTAACCCTTGATACACCGCATCGCGCCAACGTTGCCGCCCATTCGACGCTGAAAATGCGTGGGTCGAGCTCGACCGAAATCTGGGGATCATCGCAGGTGAACATGGTGCGCACGCGGTCCATCAAGCGAACAAATTCCACAGGCGCGATGGCGTTGGGGCTGCCTCCGCCAAAGGCGATATGCTTGACCCGGCCTCGGCCATCCAATCGTTCCGCGACTTGAATAATTTCGGCCTCAAGCGCCGCGAGATAGCTGGTCAGCCGCTTTTCCTTTGACGCCGCGCCGGTATTGCATCCGCAATACCAGCAAATCTCGCGGCAATAAGGAATGTGCAAATACAGTGAAATCGGCGCATCCGCAGCCACCTCATCGACAGCCTTATCAAAGGCCTCCCCGCCTATCTGATCGCTAAACTCCACAGCGGTGGGGTAGCTTGTATATCGCGGCACATTGGCCGCAAGAAGATCAGGGTAGAAAGTCCACATCACTGCATTTGAACAGCGTCGGCAGTATCTGTCCTTGATTTCGATCAAGGTTTTTCTTGCCTTGGATCAATGCGATCCTCTGCTGGGACGCGCATTGAGGGTTCAGCAAGATGATCCACTGACCAAGAAGGAAATAACATGCAATTTTGGAAATACCTAGCCGCACCAGCCATTGCGGCAAGTGCGCTTTCGGCTCCCGCTTATGCTGAGGCTGGTGATACGTTCGTGCGCGTGCGTGCGATCATGGTCTCTCCAACCGAAAGCTCAGGCGGGATATTACCAACCTTCCCGACTGAAGAGGTAAAGGTCAATGACAGCATCATGCCTGAAGTCGACATTACGTACATGGTCACCAACAATGTCGGACTTGAACTGATTGCGGCAACCACGAAGCATAATGCGAGCGGCACGAGCGGAACGACGGGCGGCATTGGCAAGCTTGCATCGACCTGGGTGTTACCACCGACGTTGACTGTGCAATATCATTTCACGCCCAATGCAAAAGTGCGGCCCTATGTCGGCGCGGGCGTGAATTACACGATGTTCTATTCCGAAAAGCCATCTGCCGGGTTGGAAGCCGCAGTGGGGCAAACTGATGTCAACCTGAAGGACAGTTTCGGTTGGGCTGCGCAAGCAGGCGTCGACATCGACTTGAACGAGAAGATGTTCCTGAACTTCGATGTTAAATATATCGATATTGATACCACCGCGCGTCTGGCAACAACGGCCATCGGCACGCAGCGCGTAAAGATCAGTCTCGACCCATTGGTCTTTGGCGTCGGCGTCGGTTTCCGCTTCTAACCGGCAGATCGACCCAAAAACCGGGCGGCGCTTTCGAAAGGAAGCGCCGCTTTTGCGTTAACAACAATCTTCGCCGTCGCCCACAGCGTCGGTTTCACCAAAGCTGCGCTTTTTGCGTTCATTGGCGGCGTGACAACCCTTTTTGCAGCAATTATGGCCCGTGTCCGGCCGAGGCGTTTTTACCGGGATCGAAATTTGAACACCCTGCTCCCCGCACACATCGACCATGATTGAACGCGCGGATACCGGCACAGGCGGTGTAATGAGCGCCAGGCCTGCGATAAGGGTAATGGCTGCCTTCATGGGCAATCCTCGTCATCATCAATCAAGATACGCAACGCAGCACCATCTGCGTCATCGAACTGCCCGCTTTTGACCGACCAGAAAAATCCGGCGAGACCTAGAAGACCGAGACCAAGCGCGACGGGGATTAAAAGTGCCAGCCCAGTCATCGCGCAGCGCTTCTCAGTCGAAGCGCATTGGCGACAACAATCAACGATGAGCCTGACATGGCCGCGGCGGCGATTAAAGGCGTCACATATCCCCCGATAGCCAAGGGCACCGCAATAACATTATAGCCAATCGCCAGCACAAAATTCTGCCGCACGACCTGTTGCGTCCGCCGCGCCGCGCGTATCGCGGTGGCTACTGGTGCGAGCGAATCGCCCATGAAGACGACGTCAGCCGCATGCTGGCCGGCATCGCTGGCGGAAGCTGGTGCCATTGACGCATAGCCGGCGGCCAAGGCGGGGCCATCATTGAGGCCATCGCCGATCATCAGCACCTTGTGCCCTGCCAATTTCTGCCGCGCGATAGCGTCCAACTTGTCTTGTGGCAGCATGGACGTCTGCGCGGTAAGGCCAAGGGCCCGGGCAACTGGCGCAACCGACATGGCGCGGTCGCCGGACAAGATCGACGAACTGATGCCCAATTTTGTCATTTGCGTTATCGTGTCTGCCGCACCGGTGCGCAGTTGGTCGGCAAAATGCACCGCAAAAGGTTCGTAGCCCTCTACCCGCAATTCCGTAGCAAGGCCTTCATAGGCCGCCGACCCGTCGGGCCGCGCGAGCGAGACCTCGTTCCCGTCAAAAAGCGCATACACGCCCGAACCCGCAGTTTCGCGAACGCTGTCCAGTTTGGCGGCGACCACATTCTCGGCTTCCAAGGCGCGGCGGATGGCTTCGGACAATGGGTGCCGACTGCCACGGGAAAGCGCCAGTAGGACCGACTTCTGCGCTGCATCGGCTTCGTCCAGATTGACTGGCTCTGGCCGCCCGCGAGTAAGCGTGCCCGTCTTGTCGAACATGGCCAGATCAACCTCTGCCAAGCGTTCAAGCGCGCTGCCGTCTTTGACCAATATGCCTGCCCGCATCAACGCTCCTGCGACCACAATTTGTGCCGCGGGCACGGCCAAGCCAAGCGCACAGGGGCAAGTGATGATCAGGACCGCAACGGCGATAAGCAAGCTTTCATGCCAGCCAGCACCAGCGATCATCCAACCGGCAAAGCTCGCCAACGCAAGCGTGTGCACCGCAGGCGCATAGAAGCGCGCGGCGCGGTCGGCAACGCGCACATACAGCGATTTGCTCTGCCCCGCTTGCTCCATCAAACGCGCAATGTCGGCGATAGCGGTATCGGGACCAGCGGCGGTCACGCGCACAGTCACGGGCGCATCGTTATTCAACGTGCCTGCGTGCACCACATCACCGACATCCACTGCTTGCGCTGCGGATTCACCGGTAAGCAACGACAAATCGAAGCTGCTTTTGCCTGCGATCACAATTCCGTCCGCCGCCAGACGTTCACCAGCGGCAATTATCATCTCCATACCGGGATGGAGCGCGCTTGCGTCCACCCACTCCGTCTTGCCATTGGCCCCTAGCACCATTGCGCCAGGCGCGGTCTGCTTCAATAACGCGCTCACCCCATCGCGCGCGCGATCGCGCATCACGGCGTCGAGCCAGCGTCCCGTGAGCAAAAAGAACAACAGCATGACCACCCCGTCAAAATAGGCGTGCTGGCCGTGGTTGAAAGTCTCATACAGGCTCAACATTGTCGTAATCGACACGCCGATGGAGATCGGCACATCCATGTTGGTGCGGCGCTTGCGCAGTGCGCTCCACGCGGAACGGAAAAATGGCTGCCCGGAATAGATGACAGTCGGCAACGCGATCATCGCTGACAGCCAATGGAACAAGTCGCGCGTCACGCCCGATGCACCCGACCATACGGACACCGACAAAAGCATGATGTTCATCATGGCAAAGCCGGACACCGCCATGGCCTTAAGCAACTGATGCGCTTCAGCGGCGGCGGGATCAGTCGCCAGTTCCGTGATCGGCTGCGCCTCAAATCCAGTGTCCGCAATCGCGGCAACAAGCTGCGGCATCGTCATGTCGGGCAAATGGGAAATGGAAACACGCTTCGCTGTGAAATTGACGCGGGCGTGGGCGATGCCTGCATGCGTCAATAAGCCGCGCTCAATCTTTGAAATGCAACCTGCGCATCGGATGGCAGGCACGGCGAAGTCGGAGCGCGATAAAGCGGCTGCAGCCGTTAAGGAACTGCCTGCATTCACTGCACCTGTTCCACAAGCTTGAAGATATCAGCCCCGCGCCGAAGTGACAGCCGAAGGTTCCAGCGGCCGGCGGGCAAGGGCTTCGTCGACAGCAAATAGCCCTGCGGTGTTGCTGCGAAGACGAGCGGCACATCGGCCGCGCGGCCAAGCGGATGCAGTGCATCACCAACGGCAGTCACTTGTTCTAACATAACGCCATTTGACCTAGCATCGATGCGAACGTGGCGTTCAGCATCCACGGAGGCAGACACTTCCCAACCGAGCTTGTCTTGCTGCGCCGCAGCGTTCAGCCAACGGTTGTATTTCTGGCTGGCGACATAGCTATTATCCACCACCGTCCCGCCAAAACTGCTTATCGCCATACGTGCCATTGTGAAATTCACAGCCATCACGACGCCAAAGAATGCCACCAATATTGCGGTCATGTGCCAGCCGGTAAATTTGCCATTTGTCAAAATTCTCATTGTCCTGCCTGAGGCCTTTCAAAAATGACCATGTCATTGTCGCCCCGTTCATCACCTGAACGGGCGCGCGTCGTGATACCAAATTCCGTGCGCGTTTGCCCATCGGCGGGCGCCGCAATGAACAGCCGGACCTTGTGCACGGCGTCGGGGGCGACTGCAAAGTTGACGCTTTGACGGGCAAATTCGCGTTTGCCATCGGCGGTCCACATGACAGCGCCGGGAAGACCATCGATGGTCACGTCGACAATGCGTGGCCGCGTTTCCATGTTCCGGATCTTCAGAGTGTAATTGTTGCGGATCGAGCCATCGGACAGGCGGACATAAACAGGATTGCGATCCGGTTGGACCGACAGATCAAGACGGGTGCGCTGACCAAGTGTGAACAACATCGCAAAGCCGATGGACGCCCATATCCCGAAATAGATGATGGTGCGCGGGCGGAAGAGTGTTTTAAGCGGCGGCGTTGCTTGTCCGCCCGATTTTTCGGCCACCGCATCATCCAAAGTGCAATAATCGATAAGCCCTCGCGGTTTGCCAATCTGTGCCATAACCTTGTCGCACGCGTCGATACACAAGGCACAGGTGATGCAGCCTATTTGCGGCCCTTCGCGAATGTCGATTCCAGTCGGACACACTGCCACGCATTGATTGCAGTCGATGCAGTCACCGAACGCCAGAGGATCAGCCTGTGCTTGCTTGAGGCTACCGCGCTGCTCGCCTCGCCAATCCTTATAGGTAACTAACAAGGATTTCTCGTCCATCATTGCGGTCTGGATGCGCGGCCAAGGGCACATGTAGATGCAGACCTGCTCGCGCATGAACCCGCCGAAAATGAAGGTAGTGGCCGTTAGGATTCCAACGGTGGCATAGGCAACGGGTGCCGCCTCGCCTGTCCAGAATTCGCGCACCAGTGTCGGCGCGTCGGCGAAATACATGATCCAAGCGCCGCCGGTCCAAAACGCTATGAAGAGCCACACGGCCCATTTACTCAGGCGCTTGGAGGTTTTCTCGACTCCCCACGGGGCCTTCTCAAGCCGGACTTGTGCATTGCGGTCGCCATCGATGAAGCGCTCTACATGTTGGAAAAGATCCGTCCACACCGTCTGCGGGCAGGCATAACCGCACCAGGCCCGGCCAACTGCGCTTGTCACAAGAAACAGGCCAATTCCCGCCATGATGAGCAGGCCAACGACATAATAGAATTCATGCGGCCAGATTTCGATCTGGAACATGTAAAAACGTCGATTGGCCAAATCGACCAAGACCGCTTGATCAGGCGCATATTGCCCGCGATCCCACCGGATCCAAGGGGTGATGTAGTAAATCGCCAAGGTCACCGCCATGATGACCCATTTCAGCCGCCGGAAAAAGCCGTCGACCGCCTTTGGGTACACACCCTTGCGCGCCGCATAAAGCGCAGGCGGTTTGGGTGCTAGGCTATCAGTTGCCGACATTAGCGGCCACCTTGGCCGGGTCAGCGACTGGAGCAGCAGCGGGCACAACCGCCGCCTCACCGCCGCCAAGCGAATGCACATACGCAGCCAACATCTTGATCGTTACGGGATCAAGACGGTTGTTCCAGCGTGGCATAACGCCATAGCGCGCCTGATTGATGGTTGTCGTGACCGACGCAGTATCGCCGCCATAGAGCCAAATGCCGTCGGCTAAGTTCGGTGCGCCCAGGTCGCGCATACCCTTGCCATCGGCGCCGTGGCACGAAGCGCAATTGTTCGCGAAGGTGACGGCACCAGCCGCCGATTTTGCGCTGGGCTTTTCCAAACCGGACAGCGAACGGACATGAGATGCGACCGCGTCGATCTCGCCATTGCTGAGGACGCCTGCAAAAGCGGGCATCTGCGAAAAGCGTGTTTGGTCATGATCAGGTTGACGGATACCGTGCGTGAGAGTCAGGTGGATGGCATTAAGATCGCCGCCCCACAGCCAGTCATCGTCATTTAGGTTGGGATATCCTTTTGACCCGGCTGCGCCCGACCCGTGACATTGGACGCAATGCACTTTGAACGCCGCGCGGCCACCTTCGACAGCTGCCTGGTATAGCCGCTCGTCACTTGCAAGCTGTTCAACCGGAATAGATGCCAAAGCGCTGGTGATCGGAGCACGACGAAGCGCTTCTGTTTTCATCTCCGCATCAAGCTCACCCCGGCTTGTCCAATTCAGTACGCCTTGGGTGGCGCTGTTGGCCATCGGGATCGCGGGATAGAGGACGACATAGGCAATCCCCCAGATGATCGTCGCCCAAAACGAGATCACCCACCAGCGGGGCATTGGCGTGTCGAGTTCCTCGATACCGTCCCATTCATGGCCCACTGTTTGGGTGCCGGTCGGTTCGTCAATCCGCTTGTTATCCGTCATTGTCTTCGTCCCTGAAAATGATGTTTGCCGCGTCTTCGTTGCGCTGCGATGCGCCCTTGCGGAATGGCCACAATATGAGGACGAGGAACAATATCCCCATCATCAACAGCCCCCAGCTGTCGGCGAAATGCCTGAAATCATTGTAGTTCATCGTGGCTGCTCAAAGGCTTTGGCCTTTTGATGATCAACCAGAGTTCCAAGCATTTGCAGATAGGCTATGACGGCATCCATCTCGGTCACTTGGGCCGGATTGCCATCATAATCACGCGCCTGCGCCTTCGGATAACGCGCCTTCAACGCCGCAGCGTCGGCATTGGGGTCGGCTTGCGCAACAAGGTCGGCATCCGCTGCTGCAATCGCCTCTTTGGTATAAGGCACGCCAACACGCGACAATGCAGTCAAATGTCCGGACATGTCGCCTACCTTCACTGGCTTTTCGGCCAAGAAAGCATATGGCGGCATGATCGATTCAGGCACGACACTGCGCGGGTCTTTCAAATGGGCACGGTGCCATTCGTCAGAATAGCGCCCACCCACGCGCGCCAGATCGGGCCCGGTCCGTTTGGACCCCCATTGGAACGGGTGATCGTACATGCTTTCCGCAGCCAGGCTATAGGGCCCGTAACGTTCGATCTCATCCTTGAACGGGCGGATCATCTGGCTATGGCAGACATAGCAGCCTTCGCGCATGTAAATGTTACGACCGGTCAGCTCTAGCGGAGTGTAAGGCCGCATGCCGTCAACCTTTTCCACCGTTGAATCGATCCAGAACAACGGTGCGATTTCCACGATGCCGCCAATGGCGACGGCGCCCAGTGCGCACAAGCCAAGCAGCGTGACATTGCGTTCCAGTTTCTTGTGGCTGAAGCCAGCTTCGGGTTTGCTTGTCATGGTCAAATATCCTTATTCGGCCGGAACGGCGACATAGGGCCGGTCGGCCTCTGGATTGTGCGGGGTTTCCGTCATGGGCTTTTCTTCCCGCAGATGGCCAGCGACGGTCATCCAGACATTGTAGACCATCACCAATGCGCCCGAGAGGTAGAGCAACCCGCCAAAGGCGCGGATGAGATACATCGGGAACATCGCAGCGACCGTCTCGACAAAGGAATAAACGAGGTAGCCGTCGGCTCCATATTCGCGCCACATTAGGCCTTGCATGATACCCGATACCCACATGGCAGACGCGTAGAACACGATGCCAAGCGTCGAGAGCCAGAAGTGCCAGTTGATCATCCGCAACGAATACATGCGGCTGCGGCCCCAAAGACGCGGGAACAGATAATAAAGGCAGGCAAAGGTGATCATGCCATTCCAGCCCAATGCACCGCTGTGCACATGGCCAATGGTCCAGTCGGTGTAATGCGACAGGCTGTTGACTGCCTTGATAGACAACATCGGACCTTCAAAGGTGCTCATACCGTAGAAAGCGAGCGCCATGACCATCATGCGGATGATTGGGTCGGTACGGATCTTGTCCCATGCGCCATTCAACGTCATCAGGCCATTGATCATCCCGCCCCAGCTTGGCATCCACAAGATGATGGAAAACACCATGCCTAAGGTCTGCGCCCAATCGGGCAGCGCGGTGTAATGCAAATGGTGCGGGCCCGCCCAGATGTAGAGGAAGATCAGCGACCAGAAGTGGACGATTGAAAGGCGATAGGAATAAACGGGCCGCTCTGCCTGCTTGGGGACGAAATAATACATCATCGCCAGGAAGCCAGCGGTCAGGAAAAATCCGACTGCATTATGGCCATACCACCATTGAGTCAGTGCGTCTTGAACACCCGCAAAGGCGCTATAGCTTTTCGAACCAAAGATGCTGACAGGCATCGACAGGTTGTTCACCAGATGCAGCATGGCAATCGTGATGATGAAGCTTAGGTAGAACCAGTTCGCCACATAGATATGCGGCTCCTTGCGCTTGACCAATGTACCCACAAACACGGCAAGATAGCTGACCCAGACGACGGTGAGCCAGATATCGACATACCATTCTGGTTCGGCATATTCTTTTGCCTCGGTCACGCCCATTATGTAGCCGGTCGCGGCAAGGACGATGAAAAGCTGATAACCCCAGAAGACGAAACGAGCCAGACTTGGGAAGGCAAGTCTTGCCCGGCACGTACGCTGCACCACGTAGAAGCTCGTGGCGATCAACGCATTGCCCCCGAATGCAAAAATTACGGCCGAGGTATGCAGCGGACGCAAGCGGCCAAATGTGGTATATTCGAGATTGAGGTTCAGTAACGGAAACGCGAGCTGAAGCGCGATAATCAATCCGACCGTAAAGCCGGCAATGCCCCAGAACATCGTCGCAATAACGCCCCAGCGGATCGGATCATCATCATATTGCGACTGCAATGCCGGACCGCCAATTGCGGCAAATCGCTGCGTCAGAAAGTCGAACTTGTTCATGGAAGCTGCCATCGCAAGCAGTGCTGCAACGCAAACAATGCCCATATGGACGGAGTATGCCTGGTCGGCGCCGAGTGCCATGGCCATGAACGCCAGTAATGCTAAGAAAAACCATACGCCTACGCGTGATAGTAGCGAATCCATATTTTTTCCCCGAGCTGCAAGACTAGTGCGTCAGGGATGTGCTTGCCGCAGCGCAGCAAAACATTCCTTGATTCAGATCAACCAAACAAAAAAGTGCGTCACGCCGCCGCTGCAATATCCTGCAGACGATCCCGATCTTGGATTGCAACGGTGCGGCGGTCGGGTAAATTAATAACGCCGTCAGCTTTAAGCTTGGAAAGCTGACGACTTACGGTTTCGATCGTCAGCCCAAGGACGTCGCCCATTTGCTGCCGATCAAGCGGTAACTGAAACGCGTCCAGCGTGCTATCGTCGGCTGAACAACCAGTTTCACCCAAGCGCGCAGACATTTCCAGCAACAAAGTCGCTATCCGCTCAGTCGCGGTCTTCTTGCCCAACAGCAACATCCATTCATGCGCCCGATCCAACTCATTCAACGTTCTGCGCAGAAGCTTGTGTTCCAACTCCGGATGCTGACGTGCGAAGCTGTCAAACGTCGAGCGCGAAAATATGCACAGTTCCGCATCGGTGAGTGCAGTCACGCTATAGGGGCTCTGCTGCCCGAAAGGACGCCCGATAAAATCAGAGGAAAACACAATGCCAACAATCTGTTCGCGGCCATCAGATATGCTCATGGAAACCTTAAGCACGCCTTCGATCACATTGGCGACGACGACGGAGTCATCACCCTCCCAAACGACGGTCTGGCCTTTGGCAACGCGTTGTCGTCGGCCAAGCTGACCCAACACCTCAAGCTCGTCAGGTTCGAGCCCGGCACAAATTGCACGGTTGCGTACAATACATTGGGTGCAGTCCTTCATGCGCCTTGTGTAGCGTCCGCAGCCAAGCGCGGCAACCGCTCATCACAATGGTTTGCGTTAGATTGGCTCCGCTGGTCCGATAAAGGCCCTAGAATGGCACTTATAGCGAGGTGAACAGCCGACGGCCGGAAAAAAGGATGGTAGCGAAGGAGGGACTTGAACCCCCGACCTATGGATTATGATTCCACCGCTCTAACCAGCTGAGCTACTTCGCCATCCAAGCGTGAATCCCGGCGTTTGCGGGGAAGCACGCGGCGCTATAAGCGCGGGGGTAAAGCTGGTCAAGCGTTGTCAGCCGCGAAATGACCATCGACCAACATGCTCCCACGGCCCGCCACGATAATAATGCGCTGCGAAGCCGGAAATGACCAACGGACGCGGGCGAAATGTTTCTGATAAATGCGCTTGGAGGGCTTTTGCGACGGGCGGATCAACCTTGTTCTGCACAGTGATATGCAATTTTGGTGGTGGCTGATCCTGCGGGATTAACAGCCCTTGAAAGGCATTGGCAAGCTCCGCACGCATGGCAAGCAATTCGGGGCTGTCTACCCGGAACGCCACCGCATTGCCCAACAGCATGACCTCGGTGAGCTGCGCAACTGGCGCGGAATAGTCGGCCACGAGCGCCGCCAGTCTGGATTTGACCTCGGGCAAGTGGCCTGGCGGTAAGTGATGAAACAGCGTGATATGCGCATCGATGAAATTGCGATCCGCCGGGAAATGCGCGCGCCGGAGGCCGTTGGCCCATGCCTGGTCGACCTTGCCCATTTCGGCGGTGATGATGATTGGGGCGGTCATGATAGGGCTTTAAGCAAACAGCCTTGATCCTGCTAGCAATGACTGCGCTTCCCTGCTCATCCTATAGCAACGAAGCCAAAACAAAAAAGCCGCCCGGTCTTGCGACTGGGCGGCTTGTTGTATGCGGGTAGCGAGAGCTTTACGCTTCGTCGCTTGCCTCGGCTGAAAGGCCGGCAGCTTCTGCGGCAGCCTTGGCTGCTGCTTGCTCTTCACGGCGCTTTGCGTTGGCAGCAGCTTCAGCAGCGTCAGCCGCGTCGGACGCAACTTCGGCTTCAACCTGAGCTTCAATCGCTTCAGCAGCGATTTCTGCCTGTTCGGCTTCGAACATCTGGTCGAGAACGTTGACGCCGTCCTTCTGCAGTTCAGCTTCGTCGTCCGAACGGGCCACATTGACCTGAACATTGACGGTAACTTCAGGGTGCAGAACAACTTTGACGCCAAATACGCCAAGTGTCTTGATCGGGCGTTCCAGCACGATCATGCCCTTGGTAACCTTGGCATCCTGAGCGACCAAGCCGTCGACGATGTCCTTTACCGAAACCGAACCATAAAGCTGGCCAGTTTGCGAAGCTGCGCGGATCAGAACGATCTGCTTGCCTTCGACAGTGCCCGATGCCTTCTGGGCTTCGTCACGGCGTGACGCATTGTCGCTTTCGATTTTCGAGCGATTAGCTTCGAAAACCTTGCGGTTAGCTTCGTTTGCACGGAGCGCTTTCTTGTTTGGCAGCAGGAAGTTACGGGCATAGCCGTCCTTTACGGTGACAACGTCACCAATGGCTCCAAGCTTTTCAACGCGTTCGAGAAGTATGATATCCATGTTTTCGGCTCCTACTTCACGATGTACGGCAGAAGGCCAATGTGACGGGCGCGCTTGATAGCTTGACCCAGTTCACGCTGCTTCTTTGCCGAAACGGCGGTGATGCGCGACGGTACAATCTTGCCGCGCTCTGAAATGTAACCCTGAAGCAGGCGTACATCTTTATAATCGATCTTCGGCGCATCTTTACCCTGGAATGGGCAGGACTTGCGGCGACGGAAAAACGGACGTGCCATAATTTAAGCCTCCTGCTCTGCACGGGGTGCGCGATCGGGGCGGTCGCCACGATCTGGACGAGGGGCGCCGCGATCACGATCGCCGCCACCAAATCCGCCACGGTCGCCGCGTTCGCTGCGCTCTGGACGGTCGCTCTTGCGCATCATGACCGATGGGCCCTTTTCATGCTCGTCAACACGGACGGTCATGTAACGGATGATGTCTTCGTTCATGCGTGTCTGACGCTCAAGCTCAGCGATTGTGTCGCCCGAAGCATCGATGTCGAGCATTACGAAATGCGCTTTACGGTTTTTCTGAATTTTGTAGGTCAATGTGCGAAGACCCCAGGTTTCGGTCTTGATGACCTTGCCCTTATTGTCTTCCACAATCTTGGTGGCGTTTTCAGCCAGCGCATCTACCTGGGCCTGTGAAAGGTCCTGGCGCGCCAAAAATACATGCTCGTACAGAGACATGGGCGTTTCCTTGTTCCTACCGATCGCTGACGCAGCACCATGCATACGCCCCTCCGGCCTTCTTCGAATCCCTTGCGGGAAGCGCGGCTGTTACGGGGAAGCGTGATGCATTGCAAGCAAAACGGCGATGGTGCGGTCAGGCGGCGATGCAAACCTTGTCGCGGCCGGAGTTTTTGGCTTCGTACAACGCCTGGTCGGCCCGGGCAAGAAACGCCGTGCTGCTCTCGCCCTCATGCAATTGCGCAACGCCTGCGGAAAACGTGACCGATCCAACTGGCTGCAAGGTATCTTTGGTGAGCAGTTGCTTTGCAGACATTTTGTTACGTGCCTGTTCGAGTATTTTACACGCCTCGGACACGGTCTTTTTTTCAAACAGGATGACAAATTCCTCGCCTCCGTGGCGTGCCACATGCACGTTGGCAGAGGCCGTTTGATGTAGGATCTGGCCCACCAGCCTGATCACCCGGTCTCCAGTCGCATGTCCATGCGCGTCATTGATCCGCTTGAAAAAATCGATGTCGCAAAAAGCGACTGACAAATTGGCGCCGCAACGTCCTGGCCCTTCCATTGCAGATTTCAGGCACGCTTCAAAAGCCCGTCGATTGGGCAAATTCGTCAACGGATCACTAAGTGCTTGCTTCTGACTCTGCGCTAGCCGGCTTTTCAATTGCGTGATGGCTTTACCCCGCGCCCTCAGTTGCGCTTCGGCTATTGCCGTTCGCTCTATCATTTCAGCGGTCAAGTGCTGAAGCTTTTTAAGCTGGCCGACTTGTGCTTCGCTGCCGAATTCACTTTTGGTCAGCAACTGTACGGACTCGCCGAGGGCGTCACCATATTGCGCGGCATCTTGGCCAGACCGGTCGGTTAATGCGGCCGCCTCAGTCATCGTTTGGCGCGCATCCTCGACCATTTGACGCAGTTCACGTTCGCTGACTGCGGTGCGAATTTTGTCCAGTAAATCGCAAGCGAAGATCGGATCGATACCACCATGATCAAGCATGTGGCTTTCCACCATCATCCGCTGTGTCGCGGATGAGCATGTCAAATAATGCCACGCAAGCTCGTAATGATCAGGAATTGGATCAAGGCCAGTACGCGCGAGAAAATCGCAAATTTGTTCCATTAACGCAGCGTGGCGAAGTGCGAAGCGGTCTTCACGACTTAACCCCGCGCGCGACTCCTTGGTGTGCGATATCGCAGTGGGAATTCTGCCGAACATCCGCTCGAGGAGATTAGGTTTGCGCTGTCGCGCCGCTGCTTGAAATTCGGTGGACATGTAGTTCATGAAGGTGACAAACGGTTGCAGCCGAATAAATTTTAGACGTTACACTTCAGTCCCCGTTACCTTTGTGGCCAGACAGGTAAATATCTCCGTGGCAAACCCACTCAAGGTATCATCCCGAGCGCCCATAATGACGATACGGTTTCCGGGTTGCGCGATTTCCAATATGCGCTTGCCGCAGTCTTCGCGGGCTGGAATATATTCGGCGTTCCGGCCTGCAGCAGTGACTGCGTCGGTGATACTTTGGCTGCCAGTGCTTTTGTCCACGGTACCGCCGAAATAGACGGGTTCGCAGAGAATTAAGTGGTCGTCGTCGCTCAGCATATCCGCGAACACTGCGGCGAGTTCGCTGCCCATCACGCGGATCGGGCCATAGCCATGGGGTTGGAAAAAGGCGATGATACGACCGGGAAATGCTTTCAGCGTAGCGAGCGTAGCAGCGATTTTATCGGGGTTGTGGCCAAAGTCGTCGATGACGGTGATATCGTTGGCCTTGCCGACGATGTCGAAGCGGCGCGCAAGGCCGTTGAAGCGCTGCACGCCCTCCACGGCCTGCTCCAGAGAGACGCCGAGTGCGACGCTTGCCGCGATCGCCGCAAGGGCGTTGGCGATGTTATGCCGGCCGGGAACATTTAACGTGACAGCATAAGCGTTACCAAGCGCTTGGAGCATGAACCGGCTGCCGAGCGGGAGATCGGTGATGTCAGTCGCTCGAAACGCTGAGCCCGGACCGAATCCGAAGCTCACAGCGTTTGACAGGTTCATTGGCGCAATAAGTGCCGCCGTTTCGGCGTCATCGGCGTTCCAGACACAGACCTTCGCCTTTATGGCAAAGTCGCCAAACAGCTGACGCAGTTCCTCAAGGCTTTTATGGTCGAGACTTACATTGTTAAGCACCGCGACTTCCGGCGTGAACAACGCGATAGAGCCATCGCTTTCATCGACTTCGCTAACAAAGACTTCGCCCTGCCCGACCCGAGCGCTGGCAAATGGCGCATCATCGGCAACGAAGTTCTTCATCACCGCGCCGTTCATGATCGTGGGATCAAGGCCAGCGTCCGTCAAAATCCAGCCAATCATGCCGGTGACAGTCGACTTGCCGCTGGTCCCGCCAACGGCAACGCTGCGCGGGGCGGCGTTGAACAAGTCGGACAGCAATTCGGCGCGCGTCATGCGGGTGCAGCCAAGCGCGTTGGCTTTGGCGATATCTGGCACGCTGTCCTCGATGGCCGCAGAGGCAATGAGGATCTGATCGCCGCTGATTAAGCCGCTGCCGTCCTGCGGAAACAGGTCGATGCCCAGGCTTTGCAGCCATGCGAACTTCGGTGCTAATCGTCCTTGATCCAACGCGCGGTCAGATCCAGCGACAGTCGTGCCGGCATCTCGGACGATACTGGCCAGTGGCAACATGCCCGAACCACCAATGCCACAGAAGAAATAGGATTTGTTTTTGTGCATCCGTGGCGGTTATGACGTGGCGCAAGATTTGGCAACCACCTCTCCCGTTCGTGTCGAGCCCAGTCGAGCCACCCATCGGTCGTGCATGACCTTTCGGCATCTCGACTATGCTCGATGCGAACGGCGGGGTGTTGTGGGTATTTTAAGGGGGGCATCATTTGAAAATAGCTATTTACGCGCCTTCGACCCCATTCACGCGTGAGGATGCGGCGCGCGTCACTGCACTCGCGGCGAGCACCCACCCGACAGCTGATCTTGTCTTTGACGACCAATGTTTTGCCGAAGCCGGACATTTCGCAGGACCGGACCAGGCACGCTGTGCTGCATTTGTGGACCTCGCAAATGACCCCGCGTTTGACGCCGTGTGGTTTGTGCGCGGCGGCTATGGCGCGTGCCGTATCGCTGAGGATGCGGTCGCTTCGCTCAAGGCAACTGCGGGGAACAAAATCTACATGGGCTATAGCGACGCTGGCAATATGCTTGGCGCGCTGTATCGGGCAAAAATAGGCCGAGTCTGCCACGGACCAATGCCAGCCGACATCCGGCGCACCGGCGGCGACGCTGCTGTTGCGCGTGCGCTGGATTGGATGGTCCATGCATCGCTGCAAACACTTGAACCGCATGTGCAAGCGGGCGAGAAACACGCGGCGTTCAACCTTATGACGCTTGCCATGATGGTCGGGACGCCTTTGATGCCTGACCTGAAAGACCATGTGCTGATGGTCGAGGAAGTGAGCGAATATCTATATGGCTATGACCGCGCCTTTTTCCACGTCACCAGCCATTTGCGATCGGCAGGGCTTGCCGGGTTGCGACTTGGCCGGGTGAGCGATGTGCCGGACAACGACCGGCCCTTTGGCGAAGGCGCAGAAGAAATCGCCAAGCGCTGGTGTACTAAAACCGGGATAAAATACCTCGGTCGCGCCGACATTGGTCATGATGCTGATAACCGCATTGTTCCGTTCGGGCTTGCAACATCCAGCGCCGCGCCATAGGCGACTTTGCTTAAACACCGACCGACAGGAGCAGTTATGCGCGCATTTATCTTCCCCGGACAAGGCAGCCAAGCCGTTGGCATGGGCAAAGCGCTAGCCGAAGCCAGCCCTACCGCCCGCGCGGTGTTTGAGGAAATCGACGAAGCGCTTGGCCAGCATCTTTTCCGCCTGATGTGCGAGGGCCCTGAAAGCGAGCTTACCCTAACCGAAAATGCGCAACCGGCAATTATGGCCAACGCCATCGCCACCCTGCGCGTGCTGGAAACCGAAGGCGGTGTGCGTCTGGTCGAAAAATGCAACTTCGTCGCTGGCCATTCCTTGGGCGAATATACCGCACTTTGTGCCGCCGGTGCGTTACCGCTGTCAGTTACCGCGGCGCTGCTGAAGCTGCGTGGTCGCGCGATGCAGGCGGCTGTGCCAGTGGGCATTGGCGCCATGGCGGCATTGCTTGGCGCGGACATCGAGAAAGCCGAAGCTTTGGCGGCCGCAGCTGCCGAGGATGAGACTTGTACCGTTGCCAATGACAATGACCCGTCTCAGGTTGTCATTTCCGGACACAAAAATGCGATCGATCGCGCGATTGGGCTGGCGAAAGAGCATGGCATCAAACGTGGTATCCTGTTGCCAGTCTCCGCCCCGTTCCACTGTCCATTGATGCAACCAGCCGCCGATGACATGGCAAGCGCACTTGCAACCACGACGATCCATGCGCCTCTGGTGCCTCTGTTCGCCAATGTCACCGCCGCGCCCGTATCCGACCCCGCAACCATTGCTGCGCAATTGGTGCAGCAGGTCACTGGCCGCGTGCGCTGGCGCGAGTCGGCGATTGCGATGTCGGAAGCGGGCGTGACCCATTTCGTCGAGTTCGGCGGAAAGGTCCTATCGCCCATGGTAAAGCGCAGCGCCGGAGAAGACATTGCCACATCAAGTGTCATCAGCATGGATGACATCGAAGCCTTATTGAAAGCGATATAATGACGGACCAGATTCTTCAGGCACGCGATGGCGGCATATTGACCATCACATTGAATATGCCCGAAAAGCGCAACCCGATATCCGACGTCTCCGTCGTCGATCAATTGTGCGATGCCTTCATGGCTGCGGATCAGGATATCTCCGTACGCTGTGTTAT
>JANPKN010000007.1:0-7480 GCA_031426075.1 Sphingomonadaceae bacterium | reverse complement strand
GACCGCGACCCTGTCCGCTGGCAAAGGCATCATGCGGTCTGGTTTGTTGAATGAAGCAGCCGGCGGTGCGGTTATTCTGCCCATGGCGGAGCGCATCGCCGCCAATGTCGCGGCACATATTGCGCAGGCCATGGACGATGGCGGCCTCGCTATCATCTTGCTCGACGATGGCGCTGAGCCTGATGAGACGCCGCCTGCGATCCTGATGGAGCGCGCCGCCTTTCACTGCGACCTGTCGGGATTGCGGAAACGCGCGGCGCACGGGTGGCCAGATGCAAAGGCAATGTCGACCGTGAGCGCGCTTTCCAACGAACAGCTTCACGCCATTGCAATAACCGCCTTGGCACTTGGCGTAAGCTCGATCCGGCCGCTGATCTTCGCAAACTTCGCGGCCCGCGCCCATGCCGCCCTATATGGACGCGACACCGCGGTCGACGCCGACATTGCCGCGGCCGTCCGGCTGGTCCTGTCGCCACGCGCCACGCAGGTGCCGCAAATGGAGCCCCCGCCGCCGCCAGAGCCGGAACAGGACGATACGCCGCCAGACAACGAACCCGATGACAGCGAAGAGAACCGCAATATCGAAGATATCGACCTCGACGATATCATGCTTGATGCGGCGGCTGCCGCCATTCCCAAACATATCCTCGACCAGATTGATTCCGCTACACGGCGCGGCGGGAAGGGCGCGGCGGGAAAGTCAGGGCAAAAGCAAAAGTCCGCGCAACGCGGCCGCCCCATGGCTGCGCGGCCAGGCACGCCCGGCAATGGCAAGAGGCTTGCGCTGATCGACAGCCTGCGCACCGCAGCGCCATGGCAAAATATCCGCAGGCAAGCCGCAAAGGCGGGCGACAATCGCAAGATCCATATCCGTACGTCCGACCTGCGCGTTCGCCATTTTGAACAACGTAGCGAGACGCTGACCATCTTTGCGGTCGATGCTTCTGGCTCGTCGGCCTTGTCGCGCCTTGCCGAAGCCAAAGGCGCGGTCGAAATGATGTTGGCGCAGGCCTATGTCAAACGCTCGCAAGTTGCGTTGATCGCTTTCCGGCAATCGGCTGCCGAAATATTGTTGCCGCCCACCCGGTCACTCACGCGGGCGCGGCGCGCGTTGGCGGCGTTGCCCGGAGGCGGCGGCACCCCGCTTGCCGCAGGGCTGCTTGCGGCAGGGCAGTTGGCTGAATCCGCAACGCGCGCTGGCCAGACGCCGTTAATTGCCGTGCTGACCGACGGCAAGGGCAATGTCGCGATGGACGGAACGGCGAACCGAACGGTGGCGATGGAGGAAGCCAATCAGGCAGCACGCAATCTGGCGATGCTTGGGATCAGCAGCATCGTCATCGACATTTCGCCGCGCCCGCGCGAGGAAGCGGCGGAACTGGCCGCAGCACTCAACGGGCGCTATCTGCCCTTGCCTCAGGCGCAAAGTGCGGCGATGGTCGCCGCGATTGAAAGTCTGTGAGCGGGCGTTATCCCGATTGGGCGGCTGATGGCAAGGATTGGCCCAACCGCGAATGCAGCAGCTTCGTGCGCGCAGGCGGCTATACATGGCATGTGCAACAAATGGCACCGGATGCGCCTGATACGCCGGTTTGCCTGCTTATCCACGGAACAGGTGCCGCCACGCACAGCTGGCGCGCGTTGATGCCGTTGCTGGCCAAGCAATATCGCGTGATTGCGATCGACTTGCCGGGTCATGGCTTCACCAAGTCGGGCGTGAGCGGCAATGTCACGCTCGCCGGAATGGCCGCGTCTCTAGCCGCCTTGCTGGAGGAACAAAAGTGCACGCCCGACTTGATTGTCGGCCATAGCGCTGGTGTGGCAATTGCAGCGCAACTGTTGCTCGATAGGGGTTGGAAACTACCCTTGGTGGGCTTTGCGCCCGCCTTGATGCCCTTCCCCGGCCTTGCCGCGCGGATATTTCCGTCGCTTGCAAAGATGCTGTTCACCAACCCGTTTGTGTCGATCATCTTTTCGCGCATGGCGCAAGCACCGGGCCAGACGGCGAAGTTTCTCGCCCGTTCAACAGGGTCGCAGATCGACGCAGACGGCGCCAAATTCTACACGCGGTTGTTCAGTAAATCGGGCCATTGCGACGGCGCAATCCGCATGATGGCCAATTGGCGGCTTGAAGCACTCGGCGCACGGCTTGGGGAGATTACCTCGCCCGTGCTGCTCGTGCATCCAGCCAAGGACGCCGCCATTCCGAAATCGGCAGTCACCGATGCCGGGCGGTTAATGCCGCATTGCAGAATATTGGACATGCCCGGCCTCGGCCATCTGGCGCATGAGGAAGAGCCTGAGCAAGCAATGAAAATCATCGCCGAGTTTGCCAAGGCGGAAATGTCCGCTTAAATTTGAATTGGGCCGTGGAAGCCGTGGGAGAATGAACTTGGAACAGGGTGCCTTTGACAATCTGGGCTGGATCGAAATCGTCTTTGTCGGCGTTGTTGCATTGGGCTTCGGCTTTTATCAATTATGGTCAATCAACCGCGAAATCGCGAAAGACAAGGCCGCCAAGGATGCTTCATCCGACAAGGAATGAATGCCGGCAGATTTCGTGCCTAATGGGCCTCTCGTCTTCGCTAGACACAAACGGACCGCAGCGTTTTACTTCGTCTCCCGCGGCATCTTGTATGGCAGCATGAATTGCACGACCGGATTGATCAGCCGGTCCAGCGAAATGCTCTCCTGAATGGCCACGACCGGCTCCCCCCAAAGCCGCGCGGATAACGCCGTGCGCGCGTAAAAGGGCGAGTCTTCCCACGTCTTGATCACCGACGCATGGCCTCTGTCGGCGCGGGTTTGACGCTCCATTCCCCAATAGGTATACGGCATCGGTGCGACCATCGGCAGTTCTACCTCAGTCGGCGTACCGCTTGAATCAAAACGCAAGGCGCTGGCAAAATGGCTGCCGTCGCGGCGTTTGCCTTCGTAAATGACCGCGACATCCCTCGCGACATGCGCGCGTGACCAGTGCCAGCTTTGAAACCCGTTTTCGATCGGTTCACTGCCGTGATTGCTGTCGAGATAGGCGCTACCGGTCCATGATATGTCGGGCTGCTGCATCTTGACCTCGACCGCTGCACGCGGGGCGATGGCTCTCCAATGATGGTGACCTTGCGGGTCCAGCTTGAAACTTCGCTCATTTAGCAATTCGGGGGTCAGGACAATTTGCCCCTTCACGCGCCGGCGCCATGGAATGCCCAGGCGGATGTCGCGTTCTTCGATGTCGATGATCAGCCGGTCCTTGTCCCACCGCATTGCGCTTGGTCCGATTTGTAAGGAGTCGCGTTCCTGGACGGTGTCGCCTGCGCCGCGCTCGGTCATCACCCATCGCGCGCCTTTGCCGTATAAGGCGATGTTCAAGCAGCTATGGTCAACCGGGATATCCCGCCCGGATTTTTTGTAATATGGCGAGAAGACGCTGCCTATAAAACCGATGATTGTTAGCCCGAAGCGCCCATCATCGCTGAGTGCGTCGACATACCACCAGCGGTAGCCTTGCGGTGGAACCAGCGTGTCGAAATATGGTCGGATAGCAAGGCTTGAGTCGCAAGCTTCCCCGACAAGGCGGCCATCGGCACCCCTGCTCCCGGATGAGTCGCCCCGCCCGCGCAATAAAGCCCATGGATCGACGTCCGGCTGCCGGGCCGGAGGAAGGACGCCGCCCACCCGTGCGAGGCCCGTCCATAAAGGGCTCCACCCGTCGCCGGGAAGAGTGTCGCGAAGTCCGCAGGTGTCACCAGCCGGTGCGGAAGCGGATCCTCCAGTTCCAGTCCGCACGCGCGTAAGCGTGCCAGCATGTCCGTCGTGCATCTTTCTCTCTCCCTTGATGCATATTGTTCTGTGTCGCCATTGGCTGGCGCATTCACGATGATCTGCAGTCTTTCGGCCTGACCCGCAGGCGCAGCGGACTGCCCCCGGTCCAGCGCACAGACATAAGCCGTCGGATTGGCTGGGGGGCGCCCCGCCTTAATGTCGCGAAACTCGGCTTCGTAATCACCTGAGAAAAAGACATTGTGGTGATCAAGATCGAAGCCAATGGTCTTGCTGTTGGCCAACCAGACCAAGGCCGAAAGCGAACGCGCTTTGGCTGGCATCTTGCGCGTCGCAGCCGAGACAGAGCTTCCCAACAGGCCGGATGCTAAGGCGGCAGGGTCGCCATTGAAGATGACTTTATCCGCTGCCAGATATTCGCCGCTCGCGAGCTCGACGCCGACAACAGCCTTGTTGCGGACATCGATCCCCGCAACAGAAGCATCGTAACGAAACGTGACGCCCTTTTCGCGCGCCAGTTTCTCCAGCCCCGCCGCCAGTGCGTTCATCCCGCCTTCTATGGCCCAGACACCCTGCGCCTCGACATGGGCAATCAGCATGAGCGTTGCGGGTGTCTGAAAAGGAGATGACCCGCAATAGGTCGTGTAGCGGCCAAAAAGTTGAAGCAGGCGCGGATCGTCGAAATGCTCTTTGAGCACCTTCCACAAGCTTTCATATGGTCGAATGGCAATGAGCGCGCCAACGCGCCACAGGCCAATGCGCCACATCAGGCCTGGGGGATAGGTTTTTGAATCCTGCAAAAAAGGGCGGTCTAATATGTCAAAGATATGCCGCGCTTCCTTTGAGAAGCTATCGAAGCCGGCAGCCGCTTTCGCACCGGCAAAGTCTCCGATCGCCTCTTGGCTGCGGGCATGATCAGCAAACAGGTCAAGCCTTGTATCAGGTTCCCAGGCATGGCGCGCAATTCGGTCGGCCTTGTGCAAAGTGACATAATCCGCAGTGCTCGCACCTGCTGCGGCAAAGATGTCGTCAATAACCGAACGCATCGTAAAGACGGTTGGGCCAGCATCCACTTTGGCGCCGTCGACGTCCAGCTGCCGCACCTTGCCGCCGGGCGCACTCTCTTTTTCAAGCACCGTTACAGCCATTCCACGCGACGCCAGAAGCACCGCACTGACCAGCCCGCCAATGCCTGCACCGACAATCAAGGTGGACGATGTATGGCGGATAGCTTTAACCCCGTTGAAGATTGAATTGACCGAAGGCTATCAGAAGTCCAATCAAATGGACAATATATTATGTCACACATTAATTACACCCCTTCATGGAAGGCACGTTGGGTGCTTTGGCGAAACGCAATCCTGGGTAATCCGGAATTTCAGCGCTGGGCGTCGCGCACGCCTTTGGTCCGTGGCATTGCCCGGCGAAAGGCGGCTGCACAGTTCGATATGATTGCAGGCTTTGTCTACGCGCAGGTACTGGCGGCATTTGTTGAGTCGGGACTGATTGGCTTTCTCAACGGCCAATTGCGCAGCCTGTCCGAAGTGGAGGAATTTACCAAACTGGCGCCTGATGCGGTGTGTCGACTGCTTCATGCTGGCGAATCACTGCAAATTTCCGAATCGGCTGATGCTGGCCTGTGGACGCTTGGCGAAGCTGGCGCGGCGCTTTCTTGCAATTTTGGCGCGATGGCGATGATTCGCCACCACCGTCTGCTCTATCGTGACCTTACTGACCCCCTTGCGCTTTTCGCCAAGGATCGACGCGAAGAGACGGCTTTATCGGCTTATTGGACCTATGCCTCTAAAAGCGACAGCCAGGAGAAAGCTGCGGATTATTCGGAATTGATGGCCGCGACTCAGCCGATGGTGTCTCAACAGATTATAGATGCGTATGATTTCACCGACCACCGCCGCATGCTTGACGTCGGTGGAGGGTCCGGCGCGTTTGCCTCTGCCATAATGCAAGTAGCGCCTGCGCTGGAGGTTGGGATATTTGATCTGCCTGAAGTTATTGAGACCGCCACAAAGCGATTCGCAGGCGAACCTGCATCGGCGAAATGGCGGCTCCATCCGGGCAGTTTCAAAAGCAATGCACTGCCTGAAGGGTACGACCTGATCACTTTATCCCGGATAGCGCATGATCATGATGATGCGGTGGTGCAGGCGTTGCTTTCGAAAATTCACGCTGCGCTGCCAATAGGTGGCCGGTTACTGATAATCGAGCCAATGGCGGACAGCACGCATGCCAAACCAATGGGGCATGCTTATTTCGGGCTCTATCTATGGGCGATGGGTTCAGGCAGGCCGCGTACTCCTGATGAACTGACTAATATGCTGAAGACCGCAGGTTTCGCGGGCATTAAGCCTGTCCGGACGAATTTACCGATCATCACCAGCGCACTTGTCGCGATTAAATGACACTGAACTGTCCAATTTATTTGACAATTAAAACTGTTCCGATAGTTTGACACCTGAGAGAGCCTCCATCCAACAAATTTGGAGAGAGGTATAAGGGAAGAAACTAGGATTTTGGAAACTTCAGCCATCATATTCGACGCCCCAGGCAAGTTGGAAATGCGCAGCACTGCATTGACAGCCATGGGAAGCGGCGATGTGCGGGTAGAAATACATTATAGCGGCATCAGCACTGGCACGGAAAAGCTTCTGTGGACCGGCAATATGCCAAGTTTCCCCGGCATGGGCTATCCATTGGTTCCCGGCTATGAATCCATCGGCCGCATCATTGACGCCGGCCCTGAGCATCAACAACGAATCGGCGAATGGGTATTTGTCCCCGGTGCCAATTGTTACCGCGATGCCCGCGGGCTTTTCGGAGGCGCTGCACGCAACGTCATCGTGGCATCTGCCCGCGCAATGCCAATCGATGAGAAGCTTGCCGAGCAGGGTATATTATATGCGCTCGCCGCAACAGCATTGCACGCCATTAGCCGAGGCGAATTGCCGCAGCTGATTATCGGCCACGGCATATTGGGCCGCTTGCTTGCGCGCCTGACTATTGCCGCCGGTGCGCCGCCGCCAGTTGTATGGGAAACCAACACAACACGGCAAAGCGGCGCGCTTGGTTATAATGTCATTCATCCGCAAGACGACGACCGTCATGATTATGGCCGTATTTACGACGTCAGCGGCGATGCCTCATCGATCAACAGCTTCATTGGACGCCTCGCAAAGGGCGGCGAACTGGTTTTGGCCGGTTTTTACAGCAAGCCAATTAGCTTTGACTTTGCACCAGCCTTCCAACGCGAAGCGCGCTTGCGCGTTGCCGCCGAATGGCAACCTGATGACCTGCACTCGGTGCATGCGCTGATTGAAACCGGCGCGCTTGATCTTTCGGGGCTGATTTCCCGCATAGAACCCGCCTCACAGGCGCACACGGCTTATCCCGAGGCTTTTGAAAACCCCGACTGCCTAAAAATGGTACTCGATTGGAGAAACTGCGCATGACTATGCTCGACATAGAGGCTTTACGCGGTGAAGCCGCGATCGAACCGGATCCTGTTCACACCGGTGAAGTGAAGAAAGAAACGCAGATCATTGCGATCTACGGCAAAGGCGGCTCAGGCAAGAGCTTCGCGCTCTCGAATCTAAGTTACATGATGGCGCAGCAAGGCAAACGCGTATTGCTGATCGGTTGCGACCCAAAGTCAGATACAACATCATTGCTGTTCGGCGGCAAA
>JANPKN010000006.1:0-2690 GCA_031426075.1 Sphingomonadaceae bacterium | reverse complement strand
ATCACTGGTCCTGCTGACGAAGCTGGGCGGATACCAACCCTTGATGTGCATGTACGCGGCGGGGACGTTGTGAAACTGGGCGAATTGCGTGCGACCGTGATCGACGTGCCAGCGCATACCGCCGGACACATCGCCTTTCATTTCGCAACCGAGCAAGCCGCCTTTGTCGGCGACACTTTATTCGCCATGGGTTGTGGCCGGTTGTTCGAAGGCACTGCAGCGCAGATGTACGACAATATGCGCAAGCTTGAGGCTTTGGGTGATGATACCGCCATCTATTGCGCGCATGAATATACGCTTAGCAATGCCCGCTTTGCAGTGACGGTAGAGCCCGAAAATGCAAAGCTTGCTGCGCGCTTTGCGGATGTGATTGACTTGCGCGAACGCGGTGAGGCGACAGTGCCGACGACGATAGCATTGGAGCGCGCCACCAACCCGTTCATGCGGGCTGCGTCGGTTGAGGAACTCGCCGCACGCAGGGCAGCCAAGGACGCCGCCTGACGCTTAATGAAAATCGCGTGACTTCGGCAATATCCGCACATCGCGCGGGTGGCCGTGGCGCGGATACACTGGCTGGGCGAATTCGTCTGACCGGCTGAGCGGGACATTGGCATCATGATCGCGCGACAGACGTTCCAGCTCGTGCGACCGGTCCGTGATCGTTGTCGCCATGAGGTGCACCACGCCTTCCTTGCTGCGTTGCACTTCGCCTTCGATGACCATCAACCGTGATGCCATAACGGCGCGGCGTTGCCGTTCGAACAGGCGTGACCATAATAAGGCATTGGTGACGCCGGTTTCATCCTCAATGGTGATGAAAATGGCATTGCCTTTCCCGGGTCTTTGCCGTGTCAGCACTACGCCTGCCGTTTTAACGCGCGCGCCATGTTTGGCAGCATCGGTCTGCGCGCAGGTTAATATGCCTTCACGCGCGAAGACGTCACGCAGAAACTCCATCGGGTGCCCCTTCAGCGACATGCGAGTCATCTGGTAATCCGCCGCAACATGTTCGCTGACGGGCATGATGGGGAGCGCAATTTCCGCCTCCTGCGCCAATTCACGCGCATCTGCGGCTGCAAATAAAGGCAGCTCATCCGATGGTGTGCGCCGCGCCTCCCAGCCAGCCTCACGCCGGTCAAGGCCAAGCGATCGTAACGCGTCAGCATCCGCCAGCAAATGCAGTGCGCGCGCTGGTAACTTCGCCTTGCGTGCCAGATCCTCCAATGAAGCAAAGGGCCGCGTGGCTTCAATCGCCAAGGCCCAATCCTTGTGAAACCCACTGATTTGCCGGTAGCCAAGCCGTAAGGCACCGGCCTCGATCCCATTATCCCAAGCGCTGAAATTCACATCAATGGCACGGACTTCGACCTGATGATTGCGTGCATCCTGCACAAGCTGCGCTGGCGCATAAAAGCCCATGGGTTGCGAATTGAGCAAGGCCGCGGTGAAAATCGCCGGATGATGGCATTTCAGCCATGAAGATATGTAGACCAGATGGGCAAAGGCCTGCGCATGGCTTTCGGGAAAGCCATAGCTGCCAAAGCCCTCAATCTGCTTGTAACAGCGTTCGGCAAAATCCTGCTGATAGCCGCGCTGCACCATGCCATTGATCATCTTGTCCTTATATTCCGGCATCGTGCCCGAATTACGGAAGGTCGCCATCGCGCGGCGCAGGCCATTGGCTTCGTCCGGCGTAAACGCGGCGGCCACCATCGCCAGCTTCATTGCCTGTTCCTGAAACAGGGGCACGCCGTAAGTGCGGTATAAGATATCGTGCAGCTCATTGGAGTCATGCGGCTGGGCGGGGGAGGGATATTCCACTTTCTCCTCTCCATTGCGGCGGCGTAGATAGGGGTGAACCATATCGCCCTCGATCGGCCCGGGGCGGACAATCGCGATCTGGATGACCAGATCGTAAAACTCCTTTGGCTTCAGCCGCGGCAGCATGTTGATCTGCGCGCGGCTTTCGACCTGAAAGGTGCCGATGCTGTCGCCCTTTTGCAGCATGGCATAGACGGCCGGGTCTTCGGCCGGGACGCTGTCCAAGGTGTAATCCCCGCCACCTGTTTGCCGCAATAATTCAAAGCTTTTACGAATGCAGGTGAGCATTCCAAGCGCCAATATATCGACCTTCAACAGGTTAAGCGCGTCGATATCGTCCTTGTCCCATTCGATGAAGGTCCGGTCCGCCATCGCGCCATTGTGGATGGGCACCGTTTCATCAAGCCGGTTTTCGGTCAGGACATAGCCGCCGACATGCTGCGACAAATGGCGCGGAAAATCGAGCAATTGCCCGACAAAGGCATGCAACCGGGCGATTTGCGGGTTGTCCGGGTCAAATCCGGCCTCAATCAAGCGCGCCTCGGGCAAGTCCCTGCCAAAGCTGCCCCATACCGTTCCGGCCAATCGCGCAGTGACGTCTTCAGTCAGGCCAATCGCCTTGCCGACCTCTCGCACGGTGCTGCGCGGGCGATAATGAATGACGGTGGCAGCAATGCCCGCGCGGTGCCGTTTAAACCTGCGATACACATATTGCATCACCTCCTCGCGCCGCTCATGTTCGAAGTCGACGTCGATATCGGGTGGCTCATCGCGCTCTTCGGACAGAAAACGCGAGAACAAGAGATTGTTGGACACAGGGTCTACCGAAGTGATGCCAAGCAAGTAGCAAATCACGGAGTTGGCTGCGG
>JANPKN010000005.1:0-19473 GCA_031426075.1 Sphingomonadaceae bacterium | reverse complement strand
GCGCGTCATCGTTCACGAACAGACAAGCGCACGGATATTGACTGACACGCACATCGCCGCAGATGTCGACCTTATCGTGTGTGACGCCAGTTTCATCAGCTTGGCCAAGGTGCTCGAGCGCCCATTGACCTTCGCCAAAAGTAAGGCGCAGCTCGTTGCGCTGATTAAGCCGCAATTTGAAGCTGGCCGCGAAGAGGTGGGCAAAGGTGGCGTCGTCCGCGATCCTGCCGTCCACATGCGCGTGTGCGACGAAGTTAAAGCATGGCTGACTGCACAGAATTGGACAGTGCACGGATTGACCACCAGCCCGATTACCGGGCCGCAAGGCAATGTCGAATTCCTGATTTGGGCGCAAAAAGCTTAGAGCCCATCTTCAAACGACTACGCTTGGCTCAATCCTTGTACATGCCCTTAACCCGAGCAGCATAACGTTCACGGATAACGTGACGCCGTATTTTCATACTTGGCGTCATCTCGCCATTTTCGATGGAAAACGGCTCATCAGCAAATTCGAACTGGCGCACTTTTTCGGTGACCGACACATCAGCATTCACGCGGTCAACCGCTGTACGCACAGCGGCGCGGAACTGCGGATTGGCCTGCAGCGCCGTAAAGTCGTATTTCATGTCCTGCGCCCGCGCCCACTCCAGCGCCCATTCAGGGTCAGGAACGATGAGCCCAACGATGTATGGACGCTTATCGCCAGACACCATCGCCTGCAATATCTCGGGTTGTAACGTAAGCATCCCTTCGATCTTCTGTGGTGCGATATTGTCACCCTTGTCGTTAACGATCAGGTCCTTTTTACGGTCGGTAATCGCAATACGCCCCTGGTCATCAATATGACCAATGTCGCCAGTGTGCAGCCAGCCGTCGATAATCACCCGATCGGTCTCGGCCTTATTGCGCCAATATCCCTTCATCACCAAAGGTCCACGCACCAATATTTCGCCATCCTCGGCAATTTTGACTTCAGTATTCTTCAGCGGCGGACCAACGGTGTCCATTTTAATGCCCGCGCTTGGTCGGTTACAGCTGATGACCGGACCGGACTCTGTCTGACCATAGCCTTGCAGCAAGGTGATGCCCAAAGACTGAAAAAACACCCCAATGTCCGGGTTTAGCGGCGCGCCGCCCGAAACCATTGCCTTCATTCGTCCGCCAAAGCGGCCTTGAATTTTAGGCTTTATGGTGCGTGATAAAAGCAAACGCATCGGCGCATCGACTAAACGTTTGCGGCCGGAATAGTCGCGCTCCCCAATGGTCAGCGCCTTGTCGAGCAGATAACTTGGAAACTTGCCTTGCTTTTCAACTGCCTTGATCATCCGCTGGCGCAGGACTTCAAACAAGCGCGGGACGACGACCATAACCGTTGGCCGCGTTTCTTCGATGTTGGAGGCCAATTTCTCTAGGCCTTCGGAATAATAGATCTGCGCGCCGACACCAATGGGCAGGAATTGCCCGCCGCTATGTTCGTAAGCATGCGACAGGGGCAGGAATGACAAAAAGACTTCTTCCTCGTCCAGACCGAAATCCTCACGCAAGACGGCGGCTGCTCCATCGGCATTATGCAAGATCGCGCCATGCTGCTGCATCACACCGCGAGGTGCGCCGCCAGTGCCGCTGGTGTATATTATGCACGCCAAATCATCGCGCGTGACAGACGCCATCGCAGCTTCGCTGGCGCGCACATCGGCATCTGTGCCTTTGACCATGCTGGACCATGCATGCATTGACAATTGCCCATGCTGCATTGCTGGTTGGGGGTCCATGGTGATGATGAACTCCGCCTGCGACGATCGCAGGGCAGCTGGCATCAATGTCTTGGCGAGCTTCGCCGTCGACACGATCACGGCGCGCGCTTCGCTGTTATCCAATATGTGTTGATGGTCGCGTTCAGTGTTCGTCACATAAGTCGGCACAGTGACGCAGCCAGCCGCCATGATACCCAAATCCGCAATGCACCATTCGGGCCGGTTTTCGGACACGAGCATCACGCGGTCGCCCTTGTCCAAACCAAGTTGGCGAAGCGATTTTGCAAAACCAGCCACTTGTCGCGCGACGTCTGCCCAACTGAGCGAATGCCAGGCGCCATCATGCTTTGCCCACAAAAATGGCGTATCACCGCGATGACGCGCACGTGCGAAAAACATCGTCACAAGGTTGGGGAAGCTGTCAAAGTCGTCAAACTGTTCGGCAGCCATAATGCTCTCCTACGAATTTCCAGTCAGGCTGTGGCCTGTTTTTATTATCCAATTTGCGCTAGCGCCAGCCGCAAACTGACGCAATGCCTGTCTTTTATCCAACGCTTGGTAATGGCACTTCCGCAGCCGCGGGGGGCTGGATGATTTTGACCTTGCCCTTTGCATCGATTATGGCCGCCGTCCCTTGGCTGCGTGGGTCTGCTGCGCCTGTCCATGTACCGTTGAGAAATTGGGCGCCGTTAACCTTCGACCCTAAATCAGTCAAAATGGCCTTTTGTCCAAATGCAGAAATCTGATCTGCGATGGCCGCGAGCGGTGTGTCCTGCTCCAACTCCAACTGACCATCGTCAAAATATATATTGGGCAGGGCAATAGCCTGATCAAGCGGTAAGCCAAAGTCGATCACCCCAATCAGCGTTTTGGTGACATGCATGATAATGCGCTTACCACCAGCCGAGCCAAGGGCCAAAACTGCGCGGCCTTCACGGTCAAAAACAATGGTCGGAGACATTGACGACAATGGCCGCTTTCCCGCCGCAACGCGGTTGGCAACTGGCGCACCATCCTTTTCAGGTGCAAATGTGAAGTCCGTCAGCTCATTATTTAAAAAGAAGCCGCCCGCCACCAGCTGACTACCAAAGGGACCTTCGATCGTGGAAGTCATATTGGCGACATTGCCACTTCTGTCCACTGCCGTGAAATGCGTTGTTCCGGCGACTTCACTGGAAATGGCAGCTGTGCGCGGCTGTGCGCCAGGTGGTTTGCCAGCGGGATAGTCGCTACGCGCCTTTTCGGGATTGATCAGAGCTGAGCGCTCATTGATATAGTCCGGGTTCAAAAGCCCGGCGACCGGAACATCCACAAAGGCATCGTCAGCCAGATATTTCTCACGGTCCGCATAAGCAAGTTGCATTGCCTGGCCAATCAAATGCCAGCTTTTGGGGCTATCCTTGCCTGCTGCCTTAAGGTCGAAACGCTGTAACGTGCCGAGAATTTGAAGCACCGTCGTGGCGCCCGACGAAGGCGGCGCCATGCCACACACGACATAGACGCGATATGGCGCGCAAACGGCCCGCTGCTCCTTGGCGCGATACTGCGCAAGATCGGTCATGGTCATGTCACCGGGGCTAAGCTTGCTAGTCGTGACGGCATTCACAATCTGGTTCGCCACGGTCCCGGTATAAAAAGCATCAGGTCCCTTTTTTGCCAGCAGCTTCAATGTTGCGGCAAGCTTTGGATTTTTCAGTTTCATGCCAGCCTGAACTGGCTTGCCATTGCGCCAGTAAATCGCCCGCGCTTCATCAAAATTGGGCCAGAGCCGCTGAATGCCCTGCAATCGTGACTCAAGCGTCTTGTTGACGACAAAGCCCTTGTCCGAGAGGCGGATTGCAGGTTTGAAAACCGTTGCCCAAGGCAGCTTGCCCCATTTGCGGTGCGTTTGCGCCATAAGCTGAATGTTGCCCGGCACGCCGACGGAGTGGCCACCTTGAAACGCCGCAAGAAAGCCAAGTGGTTTGCCGTCCAAGCCTACAAACCTGTCGGACGTCGCTGCTGCTGGCGCAGTCTCGCGACCGTTGATTGTCGTTAATATGCCTTTTGCACTGTCCTGATACAGCAAGAAACCGCCCCCGCCGATCCCGCTTGATTGCGGCTCGACAACCGTCAGCGCAAGCATCATCGCCATCGCCGCATCAGCCGCTGAGCCACCTTGGCGGAGCATCTCCATCCCCGCCTCAGTGACGCGTGGGTCAGCGGATGAAGTGACACCGACATTTTCGGCTACAGCAGCTTGAGTGAAAAGGACGGCAGATGCCGTGATCGCGAAGAGTGATTTTTTCATGGACTTAGCCTAGCCGCCTTACATGGGCAAAGCCAAGCGCGGATTTACCCGTCAACCCCAATCGCGTCGGTTATACTGCCAAAACCATCGGCCCGCAAAAGGCGATCGAGCCGCTTGTTGATTTTGCGCGCAAGACCGGGGCCCTGATAGACGAGCGCACTGTAGATCTGCACGAGTGACGCCCCTGCCCGGATACGGGCATAAGCATCCTGCGCCGTCGCTATCCCGCCCACGCCAATTAGCGGTATTTGTCCACCGCTTGCCTTGCGAAAGTCCACCAAGCGTTGCTGTGCCATATCCCGCAGCGGCGCGCCCGACAGACCACCCGCTTCCCCAGCATGCCGTGACAACAGCGCCGGGCGCGATATCGTAGTGTTAGATATGATAATTGCCGCGATGCCCCGCGACATGGCAACCGCAACAATATCATCGATGTCCGCAGGTTGAAGATCAGGGGCGACTTTCAGAAAAACTGGCGTGCCCTGCGTCCGAGCGGACATTACCTGAGACAGCAAATCATCAAGCGCAGCCTTATCCTGCAACGCACGAAGCCCTGGCGTGTTGGGTGAACTGATATTTATGGTCAGATAATCGGCCAAAGGTTCCATATTCTGCACGCCTATGACATAATCCGCCACGCGGTCGGCGCTATCTTTATTGGCGCCAATGTTTATGCCCATCGGTCCTGTCAGCGCATTGTCCGGAATATTGCGTAGCCGTGCGATCGCTACCGCCTGCCCCTCATTGTTAAACCCCATACGGTTAATGACGGCGTTATCCTCAACCAAGCGGAACAAACGCGGCTTTGGGTTCCCTTCTTGCGGCAACGGCGTCAGGGTACCGACTTCGGTAAAACCAAAGCCGAGTCGCAGTATCTCAACTGGCACTTCAGCGTTTTTGTCATAGCCCGGGGCAAGACCCACAGGATTGGCAAACTTTAACCCGGCCAATGTCTGCGCAAGAGCGCCGCTATTAAAACCAAGTGACGGAATTGGCGCTATTTTTAGCGCCGCAAGCGACAGATTATGCGCTGTTTCGGCGTCGACCTGAAACAAACAAGGGCGTGCGAGCTGATAGAGCATTCAGCGTCTATTCACGAGTATATCGCTCGGCGCAATGCTCTGTTCACCCGCGTCGGAGGAGGTTTCGCGCCATTTTGGCCGAAATTGTCAAAACAACGGGGGTGCAATGACGATTCTGTGCAATCGTAATGGAACAGAATTTTACATATGAATGGGGCGACCCGAGGACTTTGCTGTCGAAAGACTAAAGTTCTTTTCCTATAAAGACCCGCTTTTTGGCGGGTCTTTTTTTTGCCCTTAATGCCGTCAGTATCCAGATGGCAAAGCTCATGGTTCACGTTGAGGCATGTCCGTCAAAAGCGAATCCTCATCGCTATCTGCCCCAGCAGCTTGCGGCTTAGCCTTACGTCGGCGCAAATTGGCACGCAGCGCTTCCCGCAACCGCTCAGCCTTAATCCGCTCTTTGTCCTTGGCGTCTTTCGCCATTGCTGCTCCCCTTCTGCGCGCTGTCGTATCCCTGCGCGATGCCAAATAGCTAGTAACCACGCAAGCCGCTTGACATTGACCCCAAGCCTTCGCATAGGGCCGCACCTTCGGTATTGCTGCTGTAGCTCAGTGGTAGAGCGCGTCATTGGTAATGACGAGGTCGGGAGTTCAATCCTCCCCAGCAGCACCATGGCTTTACCCTTATTGTAATTCCGCTTCCTACGGGAGCGCCATAACGTAGCCAGCTGCGCGGGTCTGCTGTGGGTCGTACGTTGGGGTTAAGGTCGTGCGACTATAATAAAGCTGTGCCGATGGCGGTTATAGATCCTTCCACGCAATTGCGGCCGCCAACTCGGTGTAAATTAAGGGTCCAGCGTACCAAATATGCCAATTGGGAGTGCGCTCGTTGCTTGCATTACCGAAGGCACTGGATAGGAAACCTTGTTTTGCCCCTTCCCCGCTCTGCCAAAAATTTCGCGTCGTTGCGCGATCATGATCGAGAGAGACGGATCCGTCGGTCGACTTCCCCGCCAACGGATCCTCAACTGGTCAGTAGGTATCGTAACTCGCGCGCGAGATTTGCGTGGTGCAGGCGTCGAAACGCGCCTGGAGCTTTGCTTCCGTGGAATTGGGGTTGGCGAGTGCCGTGCGCCACACGTCCCATGCCTTGCCAAAGGCTTCGGCGGAAGCAGTCGTTCCGACCCAAATGACCAAGCCTGTATCCGTACCGTGAACCGGCAGCATCAGCTGCACATTGTAGCCATGTGCCTTACCCAGGTATCGTTAAATTCCTTGGTAATGCTCATATAAGTGGAGAAGGTACAGCCCGGCTTCAGCTTTGACGAAATGACGTCAATTGTGTTGGCATAAGCGGGTGCAGACAATAGCAATGCCGCGATCAAGATCATTTTTTTCATGGTCATCCTCTCAAAAAGGTACCCGCCCACCGATCTTCGGACATGCGAGTACACCTTAAATGATGCGACCCATTTTTTGATAGCACACCGCCCCCTTAACTGAAAGCAAACGTTTTCATTTTGGCGGCGACTGTCACGCCCCATTTTGTCTTCAGCAGAAAAGTGCCGCCGGGTTGCCCAGCGAATATCCTTGACGACACCTTCGGCAGAGGGATCGGATGCCACTCCCGGATCTGTAGTTAAGGAGCGTCAATGAAACGTTATATATGTCTTTTATGTACATCCCATTGAAATATCATTTCTCAAATTTAGTATAATTTGAAATTTCTATCTAGAAAGCTTGTGTTAGTCTCTAAAAATAAAGACTCGTCGAAAAAATGAAGGATTATGCAAACTACACCACAGGGAGAGATACGATGTCGTTACGAACTCACAATCGGTTGTTCATTATTTCCACTTCCGCACTTGCGTGTATTGCATCTCTATCGTCGGCCGCCCACGCCGAAACTGGCGCCGAATTTTCCGAAGAAACTCCCGGAATAGTTGTCCGTGACGATATACGTCTCGACACCCCGCCTCCCACGGGAGCTTTGGATAGTCTCGTTAACCTGACAGGTGTTGGACAAGTTGTTATTCGGCCCAATCAGGCAACAACGGGTTTGGGGGTATGTACTGGGACGCTGATTAATCCACGAACAGTGATTTTCGCAGCACATTGCGTCAACAGTCAGGCAGCGACCAGTTACGGCTTCGCTTCTGGCGGCACCGCCATTAGCGTTGGTTTCAGTGCCAACAATTTGCCAGGAGTCCGCCGCTGGCTCGGACTGGATGGTGGAACAAGGAATGCAACCGATCTTGGAACCAACATCTTTAACGTGGAGCAGGTCTGGTATGATGAGCGATCAATTCCGGCAGGTTTTCTTGAGGCTGACATTGCGCTGGCAACTCTCGATACACACGCCGACGGCATACCAACGTGGACGATGCTGTTCTCTCCGCTTACCGAAGAGACCCATGGCATTATAAACGGTTATGGTGGTCGCGGTCTGGGGCCAAACGGTGCGAACCTCGGAATTGATTTCCGCCGTCGGATAGCCGAGAACATGATCTCATCGCTTTCATCGCTCGACGACTCCGATACATTTTTGTTTGGTGAATCAGGCGGGTTGCCGCAATCGCTATATTTGACGGATTTCGACAGCCGTGTAGGCCAAGCAGGATACAATCCCGTCACCGGATCTCCTACGCGATCTTATGATTTCGATCTATACGACGGCGCTGCACTTCCTAATGAAGGCACCACTGCGGGAGGCGACTCAGGTGGTCCGTTAATTGCCGATCAGGCATTTGCCAAGCCGGTAGTGGTGGGTGTGCTATCGGGCGGTTCCCGCTTTTTTGGACCTCAACCATTTTCAAGCTACGGGACAACGTCATTTTATCAACCGCTGTTCATGTTCTGGGACCAGATTGTAGCAAATAATAGCTACGCGTATGTCAGTGCGCTTGCCGGTGATAAAAATTGGAATAATCCTAACCACTGGGTTCAGACAATGGATCCTAATTATGCGATTGCACTAAACACCCGACTTACGAATGCGTTGCCAGGTTTTGTAGCACCAGGCATATCGGATCAGACCCCTAAATTTGGGAATATCTGTTTCCTCGACTTTTGTGAAGATCTATCCCAACTCAGCGTTCCTCTTGCCAACGGCGCGCCTAACAGCATCTTTATCCCAGGAGGTCCAGGCACAACCCGATTTGTACCAAACAACATTGTTGCCAATCCGGCCGCTGGTATTCGCGCCCGCTATTATGAAGTAACTTTAAATGCCGCAGGCTCAACTCGCCTGGCTGATCCTATCACGATCGACCGGCTTAATTTAACTGGACAGGCCGCTCTCGATATTAAGCCGGATGGTTCATTAAAGGTTTGGGGTGATTATACACAAACGGGCGGCTGGTTGAACGTTGACGGTGAGCTTAAAACGGGTGAGGCATTCTTAGGCCAAGGTCTTCTGACAGGGCATGGCCGGTTTGATCCTACTTACCTAACTTCCGTAGCAGGGATGATTGCGCCTGGTAGTGTTGGCAACACAGGTGTTTTGACCATTGCCGGGGATGTCATTCTGTCTTCGGCTTCTTCCATTTACTTCGACGTCGGCCGCAAGGGCAGCGACAGACTAGCTATTTTGGCGGACGCAAACAATATCGGTGCCATTTCGTTAGGTGGAACGGCATCGATTGTTAATGCAACAGGAAACAACGGTGCGCGGTTTGGCCAGACCTTCAACATTGTCAGCGCACAAGGTGGGGTATTAAATCGTTTTGATAAAGTCCTAGGAAGTGTTGGAGTGCTTTATCCGGAACTCGAATATCTCTCAAATTCTGTTGTTGCGCGGATGCGTGCAGTCAAGTTCGGTGATTTTTTCATAGCAAACGGCGTTAACAATCCGTTTTCGATTGCATTTGGCAACGCGCTTGATGGCTTACGGCCATCGTCATACAGCCAGCTAGCTGACATTTATGCGTTGATCGACATTCAGGAGGCAAATCAGCTTAACCAGACATTTCAGAACCTGTCTGCCAGCGTAGCTGGCCGGGCCACGATTTTGGACGAAAAGCAGACAGGCCGTATGCGCACTCTGGTCTCGGATCGACTCTCGCAGTTAGGCACTTCGCAAGCGCAAGGTGGGACGCTTCGGATTTTGGGCGATGCGAACGTCTTGGCACAGGCTTCTGGTTTAACTCAAACTGCTACTTCGCAAGTCAGCTTTAGCCAGAACTACCAAAGTTCAACCTCAAATATCCTAAAGCTCCCAGAGAACGTTAGTGGTTTTATGGCAGCAAGTTACACGCGCTCATCTTTGGCGGACACACCCAATGACCGGGCAAATAATGAAGGCAGCCTTCAAGTTGTTAGCGGTCTTGAGATAGCCTTGAACAACAGAACAACCATCGCAACAGCGGTTGGGTTTGCCGATGGCGAGCAAAATTTCGGTGGAGGCAGGGCTAATGTAAAGACAAGTCAGGCTGCTGCATATGGTAGCTACTTACTTGGTGGCGGCTTCTATGTGGGGGGTCAGGCTAGCTTTTCCCGGTCGGATATCGCCACGAGCAATCTAGCGTCTGGTAACAGATCGATTGGAAGCAACGAAACTTCCGCTACAACTATAATCGGTGAATTTGAATTTGGTCGCAATTTCCAGATTGACGGAATCCACCTCACACCTCGTGCAAGTATCGCTCATTCTTCATACAATGTTAGCGGATTTGGCACCAGTGGTGGCCTTCCAATCATGGTAGATGGTATTACCCGCAAGGGCATCGACGCCAAATTCGGACTGAAGATTAATGGTTCGACAAAGATCAGCAGGGCATCAAGTTGGTCTCTGCAGCCCGAGGTTAAAATGGATTATGTCAAGCGGCTGACTGGAAATTATACAAATCTGCAACTGCAGTTTCTTGGATCAGAGGCTATTGGCATTAACCTGCCGATTGCACTTCACGACGCCAACTACGGCGAAATAAAGGGCGGCATCAAACTGACCAACGGTATTTTCGAATTAGGCGCGGCGGTAGAAAGCCGTATTGGCGGGCAGCTTTATCGTGATGATCGAGCTGCTTTGAATATGGCTGTCCGCTTTTAAGCCGTAGCGGAATACAAGAAACAGTGGGCAGAATTTAACCCATTCTGCCCATTTTTTAAACTAATTTTGTTCTGCCTGGCGAAGATAGTGACAGCAAATCTTCCAATTACACCCAATACCGCACTGTTGCTGGGGCGGTGGCAAGCGCAAAAAGCTACATGCGTTTAACGCTTGCCCCAACAGGTCACACCGATGGGAAACGATTTCATCGAAATTGACCTGCGTGTCTCTAATTTATCGATGTACGTACGGGCCCAATCGCTTTTTCCCTTTCTTTTTGCCATGAGACATTGCCCTGCCCGCGCTTGGCCTGGCCAAACCTCCCGCTATGAAGGAATAGCTACGAGACGTGGACTTGCGGTCCAGCTATGCGGCCAGGTCTGCTTTATTTGCCGGCCATTACCCAGATCACCCGCGGAACAGTTCAGCATCTTGTCGATGCAGTTCTTTTCCCACAAATCGTGAACGACAGGATCCCAAGCCATGAAGAAGTCGGCATGAAAGGTATCGCCACGTTTATGTCCTGCCGAGGTGTCCATGCTGTCCGAGACAAATGAATAGATCTCGCCTTGTGCCTGCGTGAACCAGACTCCCATGGTGAAAGCTGGAATTACGTAAGGATGGGTGGTAGGACATTTGTAGTAACCCCAACTGCCGTAGCCACCATATGCCACATGGCTACGGTGATCTGGGCTATCGAGATTTTTGCCATCCCAGCAATCTGGCGCACTTATTCTAGCGCCAATACGGTTCCCAACAGCGCAGCCAGCCTGAGCCTCTTCAAAGTTTTTATAGCTGCTTTGTGGTGCCGCGGTTGGACCATCGCACGAAAAGCTGATCGCTCCAGTTTGGGGCTGAGATAAATTAAGCATATCGCGGCCAAAAATGAACTTGAGCCCGTTGGGCAGCTTGATACCCTTTCCTTGATATTGTGGGTGGGCCGGGTCAGAAACGATCGGGTCCGACAATGGGCGGCGCTTGTAATAAATCGTTACATAGTCGGGGCGCACAACCGAACCCTTGCCGTTTAGTATTGCCGGAATCCAATAGGCCGACCTATTGACAGGTGACATACAGCTTGAATTTCCAGCCCCACGCAATGAGGCATATGTCGAATTTGCATCCGCAGTGTCATTGCCAAAAAACTGATGCAGGTGACTTCGACCTGGCTGGCCTGGATAAACTATTGGGTCGTCAGATTTTATTTGCCCAGGCAAACAGATAAAACGAAACGCCCCAACCACGTCTGGGGCAGCGGACGGTGGTATTGACGTTGCGGCCAACTCAATCGCCGGATCGAAGTTGCTGGCTATTGGTGCAGCACCTTCAAGCGATGATGAACTTGTATCCACCGCTGGAGCAGGAGCCGGAGCAGGATCAGGTGCGGGTGCTGGCCTGATTGTCTTTGACTTTCTCCCCGCCGCCAGCTGCACCATGTCAGCTGACGCGCTGTCTGCGTTCCCTGTTTCACCCCGACATGCTGCCACGGCAAGTGCAAGGGCAACAATCGAACATAAACGCCGCGTCGCACTCTTATTGCCGGTGACCCCTTGTAGCGTTGCGTAAGATCTTTTGTTGTTGATGGAAGATTTTGAACGAGCACGACCCGGCGCGCGCAGACCCGATGGCCGCGCCTTCGACAGCAATTCTATTTCCATTTATACGCCCTTTGCACAACTTTATTTCATTGCGCACCCGCTTTCGTAATCGGATATAAACCCTAACATTGGGTTAATTTCCAACGCTTCTGCGTACCAAGCGGCCCCGAAACATTCGTCGTACCAACACGAAATGCAGACTTGGCTTGCTGTACCGTTCAAACTCCCCAGCACCCGTTCACGGACCATGAAAAATAGACGGCTTCAGCGCCAAGTAGCCATCGTAGTACAGTGCCAGGTGAAGTTCGAAGACGCCAATAGGCAGCCCAAAAAGCTTACCCGAGGCTGTCCGAGGCTGCGATCCAGTCGAGAAGAAGAACAAGAAATTGGCGATCCCGCTTTACCGCCAGTTGGCCGAAGTGCATTTAACTCGTTACGACAGCCCTTGCAGAATTATCCAGGGTCATGGGCCTCCACGCTGGAGAAAACTACGGCTGGATAAAATCAGGCAGCCAGACGTAACTGCGTGGCTGACCGATAAAATGGCCGAGGTTACGTAACGTAAGGTGAAAGAAAGTCGGCAAGTACTTTTCGAAGCAAATATCTTCATCACTATTTTTTATTCAGAATCTTCACGTCCCTGCTTGTCCAAATAATTTCGTACATGACGTTTTCAACAGGGATAATGTCGTAACAGCAAGTTTACTTGGTGACATACTCGAACATAGAACCGAGGCTGTATTTGCTGTTCATCATCAACGCTTGCAGCTGTCGTTTAACTGACATTGTTTCAAATCGGGACTCTGCAACTTTGATTGGACATAGTTAATGTGGTATTAACTTTCGAATCGACAACCGTTCACTTGTTGGTGTTTGGGAGGACCCGTATTTCTCGTGAACTGCAACAATGGGGTATTGAAAATGAAAACGACAAAGAATGCACTTTTGGCGTTGGCCGCCTTTGGCGCGCTGGCAGCCGCAACAACGACGCCTGCTGCGGCAGCCGTTATTATTAACTTTGACGGCGTTACGACAAATCAGAATGTCTTGTTCTCAGAATCCACAGGTGTGGCATCACCAAATTTGGTGGCATTTACTAATCAGACAACAACGGCAGTAACTTTTTCAAATATCCTGGGGTTATTTGCAAACGCTAGCGGTCAATCGTCTGCGACGACCGGTGACGATGGCTTGTTTGGTATTACGAGTGTCATGATCGCAAGTGGTTCAATCTTCACGACGGCATCGTTCGGGCTACCCGGCATTCCCGGTAATCCTCCTCCTGCTGAGGCAACTAGCGTATTTGTTGAAGCTTTCGGCCTTGGCGGTACGGTGATTGGATCAAACACACTCTCACTCGACGGCAATGGCGAAAACCGGATTGGTATCAGCGGAACTGCAGGCGAACTCTTTACAGGTTTCCGCGTGTCTCTGCTTCCTGTTAACGGTGGTGTTAATGCATTGACGCAGGTTCGTCTTGGCGGGGTAGGATCACCTGTTGCTGCTGTGCCCGAACCCGCAGCTTGGATGCTTATGTTGATCGGCATGGCGGGTGTCGGTTTCTCGATGCGCCGTAAAGACAAGCAGACTTTACGCGTTCGATACGCTTAATATTTCAAATCTAATTTCATCAAAGCCGTCGGTCGCAGGATCGGCGGCTTTGTTATGTTTATCTTATATTTGAGAATTGCTTGTTCGTCGGCATCACCGACTGGCGCTTAGCAATATGGCGCCTCTCGCAAATCATATGTGATTATCAATTCCTACGACATCGCAGCATTAAGCGGATAGCCAATTCTGCAATGCGTCATAGGTTATGATCGTGTTGCAGAGGATTGTTATTACGGTTCGCACAGTTCCGTCCATCGTGGCTGCTGCGCAAACCACAAACGCTGTCGCCAATCATGGACGTCAACCTCTCGTACATCCAGGCTCGCAAAGCTGGTGTTAAATGGAGGTAATTTAACTCAACCTGAAACCAAGTGTGAGATTCTCTGAAACTCTCCCCCGCATCATTGCGTCCTGCGTGGGATCGTCGGCTAATTCGCACCCGCTGCAAATAGTTCGGGCAAATTCCGGCAGTGGGAGTGGGCATGTGACGAGGCTGAGGGGGCATGGCAATTTGAAGAGATCTTAACGAGTTCGCGCCCTGCGCAAATCCAATGGCCCCCGAACCAAAAAAGGCTGACACATCGCCAGCCTTTTCCAGTATTCAACAATTGTATGAGATTTCAATGCTTGTGGTTTAAGCGAAACGAACGCGGACGGTCTGTTTTTCTTTACGCCGCATGGAAAATCCGACAGCAGCCATACCCATCAACATCAGCATCCACGTGCCAGGCTCAGGCACCGCTCCAACAGCAACATTGTCGAATTCAAATGCGTTTTCGCTCGAGCTAAAACGGAGGCGGTCAACGTTGGTCCGGTCTGCGCCAGTGAACGTCAATTTGACGAGGCGATTGGTGGCAGGGTCTGATTGATCGCCATCGGGCGGTACAGTGATGTCAGCCCCGGTGAACGTCGCGATTGCTACGCCTCCTGCATTCAGTACTTCTAATGTATTATAGCCGTCGATTGAACCCCATATGAAAGATATCCAGTCGATGTCGCCAAATGCAGACAAGTTAAGGATTCCGGGAGAACCATCGGTTGGACCAACCGTTGCATAATTTCCGGTGCTCCCAAAGGGCTGGGCACTTACTCCGGACGGCGATGTGTTCCGTATTGCGCCACCAGTAAATTCAGGTGTTGGCGTCTCAAAGTCGAATGTGGGTGTCGGCCCGGCATATACCGCCGATCCAGGGTCGCTGGTAAGCGTTACGGCTGCCGACGCTGGCGCTGCTGCCAGTGCAACAAGTCCGAATGGTGCCAGGAGCGAACTATATTTCAAATTCCGCATGATTTTGCCTTTCAAATAACCTTCATTGTTATGCTGATCTTTAATCTGCAACCCAGCGACTCAGTCTTTGCTTTAGCGTTATGCTTTCCGATATAATCTATGTTTTAACGAAAGAGTCAACGAGCGGTCAAAATGATGTTTCGTTTTGAGACATTATCAAATATTGTATATTTATTTCAGTCTATTGCATCGTGTCCATGGTGTGCAGATTTGGTTAACGGCCTGTTCTAAAACATTGCGCGGAAGACCGATTATTTGTGAGGATGCAGCTAGCCGCATTGGTCGGCTGCGGATCGCGCTTTGCGGCAAGTAGGCGGCGGTCACTAAAATTGTATTTGCGCCGCGGAACATAGCTTTCGAAGATGCATAAATCTGTCTTCGGATCGAACATGATTTCAGGTGTTAGTGCTTTCTTCGATAACCGGTTTTGTACAAAATGGCGGAACTCGCCACGATTAGGATCCCGGCGATTTCCTGAATTGATCCCAAGTTAAATGCGGGGTTTCCGCGACCAAGAAGTTCGTCAAAGTGATGGAATGACGCTGCACGAAACAATATAAAAAGACCTATCAGTGCCAGACCGGCCAACGCAAACCGGACTGCATTATCGGTATGCCTGGTCCACCAGAGCATAAATATTCCAGCGATTACCCCTAGTCCTGACAAGCCGATTATAAATAAATATTGTACCTGCCGGCGTTCCTCGTACCAGCCGTTTTGAACTGCGTATTGACGACCGATCGCCGTCAAAAGCGTTTGCAAATCCAGCAATTCATTTACCGATAGAAACAACAAAAGCACAACGGTCACGCGCCAAAATAGAGTATCCCGGGACTCACGCCTTAGCCAAGCCTGCTGTGCGGCCTGTATGGATAATATGGCAGCGATCAAGTAAGCGGTGACTGTTATCCAGTCAGCCGCGTCCGCTTTCGCGATGGAAGTTTGCCAGGCGCTGATCACTTCAAGTCCCCTCGTTCATGTTGTTTTGTTACCTTGCAAAATCGGAAGACTCAACGTGCCAAAGGTTTCACCCGGCAAGCTGCGTGGAAATCGCAGCCGTAGTTAATTGTGCAGCGAATTTGAGACAGATGACGCGGTTAGGGATCGGTCTACGGAACCATCGTGCATTCCGGCTTGTTCAGTGAGTCCCCCCTTGAGATTCCGATGTCCAATTTACAATATCTAACAGAATTTTGCGGCGACCAACCTGCTGCCGCTGAGGATTATCAGCTTCCTGACCGCCGCGAATTGGCGCTTGTTGCAGTCGAAAGATCGCGAACGCCGATGGTTGTGACCGATCCGCGTCAGCCGCACAATCCTATCATACTCGCCAATCAAGCCTTTATCGATCTCACTGGCTACGCTTCGCACGAGATTATAGGGCAGAATTGCCGTTTCCTCCAAGGCAAAGACACCCGGCCGTCCGATGTCGAAACGCTGCGGACCGCTCTTGCTCAAGGCGAAAACACCATTGAACTTGAGCTACTTAATTACCGAAAAGACGGAACCTCTTTTACGAACGCACTCATGATAAGTGCGGTGCGCAACGAACAGGGGGAGCTTCTTTACTATTTTGCATCGCAAACAGATGTGACAGCCGAGCGGAGGAGTGAGGAGCTAGAGGCCAGCGAGCGCCGACTACTCATGGAAGTAGACCACCGCACCATGAACGCACTCGCACTTGTTCAAAGCATCGTCTGCCTTTCAAGGGCGGAAAATGCAGACAGCTTGTCCCGATCGATCAATCGGCGTGTAGTTTCATTGGCGCGCACGCATCAACTTCTAGCCAGACAAAAATGGCGTGCTGTGCAGCTGGCAGATTTGGTCGAAGCGCAATGTGGATCAATGGTTGGTGCAAGCCGTGTCATTTTGGAAGGCGAGGGTCTGAAATTGCCTCCGCGCCTCGTCCAGCCTCTGGGTCTTGTGATCCACGAGCTCCTTTCAAACGCACAAATCCACGGCGCGCTAACTGCCCACGACAGCGCGGTCCGTTTAAGCTGGAGCATGAAACATGAGGTGCTTCGGATTAACTGGAAGGAGGCCGTCTCGGCACACTTTCAATCACCGCTAAAGGAAGGTTTTGGTCTGCAAATTGTACGCACGGTTATAGAACAGCAACTTGGCGGGCACTGGGACTTTAATCGCTTTACTGGTGGCCTCAATGCAACAATAACGATTCCTGACGCAAATGTTTGATCTCATTATTTAGCGATTTTTTGTCAGCTTTCGACCGCCGCTGATATCGGTAGCTGGAAATAGTCATGCCGCGTGTTGGGCATTTAAGTCGTCAGCGACGGGACTAAAAAGTGCTCGTCCTTTGCCGTTCGCCTTCGCTTCGTATAACGCCGCGTCTGCTCTACTGAGCATCTGTTCAAGTGACTGGCTCCGACCCCGTGCAATCGCAATCCCGACGCTGACCGACACTTGCATGGTGATACCATCGATCACGTACGGCTCACTTAAACGCCGAATGATCCGACCCGCCAACAATTTGGCTTCATCATTGTGGCGCAGACCTCCCTGCAGCACCACAAACTCGTCTCCACCCAACCGCGCGACCGTGTCATTCGTCCGCACAATCGCCTCAAGACGGTGCGCAACTTGTTCAAGCAATGCGTCGCCAGCCGGGTGACCGTGCTGGTCATTGATGGCTTTGAAGCCATCCAGATCAAGAAAATATAGAGCGAGCGATTGATCTAGCCGCAGGCAAGCAGTCAAGGACGAATGAAAACGCGCACGCAGCAACAGCCGATTTGGAAGCCCAGTCAGAGCGTCATACTGGGCTAATTGCGCCAAATCGTGCTTAACGGTATGGTGGTCGACCGCTGAGCGATAGAGGTGGGCAACTGTTTGCAAGCTAAGCCCTGTTATCATCGCTACAAGCACAGCCTCAATTACGAACATTTCTGCATGCAGCGAATCAGAATGATCCGTAATTGCATGAAGGGTGAGAGCGCCGACTGTGGGGACCGTCGCCAGCAACAGACTTATGATACAAATTTTGGGCCGAACGGAGATCCGGGCGACAACGCCTGCGCCAAAACTGAAAACAAGGCTGACCGTTATCAAATGCAGCATCGGATAGTGGATGGACAGGGCAAGGATGTTAAGCGCGCCCAAAAGGGCTGCTGATGCGTAATTTCCCGCGGCGTAACGTCGCTCCCATCGCTTTAGGCTCTCCAGATCGCTATCCGGCGAGCTACGCAGATATGCGCGCACCTCAAGGATACGCCAAAGCGTCGTCATTGCGCCCAAGGCAGCCAAAGCTGCGTAACCGGGAGCATTGAACTTGAGCATCACGAAGATGCATATGCTGACGAATACAATGCCCAGCCCCAATATAGGCAGCCACATGCCGTAAAGCATGTCAATGAACTCGCGATAAACCGTCAGCGGGATTTCAGCCGCATTGGCAGGGCGCATATTGCGGACCAGTCGGAAAATCCGCCGGGCATCCGCAGTTCGACGGTCTGACAATGTAAACGCAAATTCATGCTTAGGACGCACAGCTCACCGCCTTGACGTTGATCAAGAATGAACGCTGTCCTCGCGCATAAGCGACTGCGTCCAGGTTGGTTGGTCCCCGCACTGCCGATTAGAGATGCTAAGCTAACAAAAGGATAAATTCACAGCATGGGTGCACGGGAAACAGATTTAACCTGTTCCCGACACCGAACGCAACTGCGACGGTCGCTACGCGTCGAGATCGGCTGCCAATTCTCTTTCCCAAAAACGCAGTGCCCCCAGCTTATCGGTGAAACCTTTGGCACTGTCGCTTGAATCTAAGCTGGTAAATCCTGCATCAAGCTTAGCAGGAATACGTGCTTTTTCAAAAAGCGCAGTTGCCTCTTGGTTATGACCGATAAACTTACAATGCGCGAAAGCATCGGAAACAAAATCTTTTGAAGCTGCATCACCGGCAAGTAATGAAGCGCCTTGCTCAGAAGGCAGAATTGCTACTGCGTCATACAATACCGAAGGCCCACCATCGATCTTTTGCTTCGCTGCCATTGCGCTGCCGTCGTCAAGCGTCACCCCACCGATTTTGGGCGCTATGATTTCCCAGACACCACCAACAGCCTCAATTGACCTGATAACAGCATTCACAATTTTGGCTGACGATCCATCAGTCAATAATATACCGAGCTTGCGCCCCTTGAAGCTATTTGGACCGTTGTTTAAAATGCTGAGTGCGTCGGACGTCGGCATATCCAGCGTTGGCTTTGCCGCTTTAGCAGCATCTGGCAACGCAAGACCTAGTCCGTCTGCAACCCGCGATGCGAGATGTTCATCGATGTTACGCAAGTGCGACACTGAACGGGAACGAATATCAACGCGCGTAACCTTGCTCAATTCGAACACCAATGCATCGCCAATATGTTTTTGTTCAATGGGTTGCTGGCTTAAATAGAACTGGCGCGCTTGGCTATAATGATCTGCGAACGTATCGGACCGTACCCTCTGCTTGGGTCCCTCTACGGGCGCTTCGAACGAAGCAAACTCAACGTCCGGATTTTCACGAGGTCCGCCTTCATCTCCCCAGCTGTTTGGTTCGTAATTCGCGCGTCCCTTGGGGTTGGACATCGCCATATGGCCGTCCTGTTGAAAATTCATAACCGGGCAGCGGGGTGCATTAACCGGAATATGCGTGAAATTAGGCCCGCCAAGGCGCTTAAGCTGCGTATCCAAATAGGAAAAGTTGCGTCCATGCAACAGAGGGTCGTCGCTGAAATCAATGCCCGGCGGCACGTTAGCGGTGCAGAACGCCACCTGCTCTGTCTCAGCAAAGAAATTGTCGACGTTTCGATTAAGCGTCAAGGTGCCGATAATCTGAACAGGAACAAGCTCCTCAGTTATAAA
>JANPKN010000004.1:0-7694 GCA_031426075.1 Sphingomonadaceae bacterium | reverse complement strand
TGTCCGATGGTGAAAGCAATCCGGAAGACGAAGATGTGCGCACTCCTCCCGGATTGCCTTTGGTTGCGGCACAACCAACAGTTGGGACATTGGTCCCCCGGTCATTGGGTGGGGTAAGGGTCGCCGATGCTGCGGCCCCTTGGCAAGCACAAATATATTACCCCAAGATAGCTTCCATATGGAGCGCTCAAATCACCGCTGGAGAGGAGGCGTGGGTATTGCAACATTACTGCGGCGGCGCACTTGTTGCACCCGACTGGGTATTGACCGCCGCGCACTGCATTGATGAAGGCATGATGCGGGCAGGCTACCGCATTCGTCTTGGCCAGGAGAGGATCGACATTGACGGTGGGTGGACGTTCAAAATCGATAAGGTGGTCCGTCATCCCCAATATCTCCCTTTAAAGGGAGGCGACATTGCCTTGATCCATATCATCAAGGACCGACAGCAAGCTGCTCCACCACAAACGCAGGTTCGCCCTATCCCGTTGTTTCGGGGAGCCGATGTAACGCCGTCCGAAGCGGTTACTGCCTTCGGCTGGGGCCGGGTCGGTAATAGCGGAAATCGCAGCAATGCAATTAAGCTGAAGGTTGGCCTCAATATCGTAGATCGTCCTGCATGTGACAGGGCGCGTGTAGCCTTGATCGATGCCCGGGTAGTCTGCGCTGCTGCCCCGGGGCGCAAAACGTGCAGCAATGATAGTGGTGGACCACTTGTAAATTCATCAAGCCAGCTCGTCGGTATCGTAAGCGCAGGGGGGAAATCATGTGCCGATGATGGGGTACCAGGCGTATACACGCGCGTCGGCGCCTATCTACCCTGGATCGCGCAAGTAACCGGAGGTGCAGTGCGCTAATCTTGTTCAGGTTCGAATGGGGATAAGGACGATGAAACCATATTTCTGGGCCTTGGCAGTTTCCGCTCTGAATTGGTCAGCCGCCGGTTTTGCTCAGGACAGCAATAGTGCGCGCAGTGCGCTTAACGAAACTGGTACTGAATATTTCGCTGAAGATGGTGGAGATAATCCGTGGCCCGAGATGCAGACGTCGAAGGTTTCGAACCGACGTGCGCGGCGCGTCGTGCGGGAACGTGATCAGCCATCAGACGCGCCGCAGCCGACCGACGAGCCCGACGGCGCACAAGCTGATGAAAATGTCGGATCCTATGATCCGATCGAAGACTATGAGGTTGATTTGCGCTATGAGTCCTATCTGGAATCGCTGGAATTTGTAAATGATCCTGACGTAAAGCCGCCACCCGGGCTTTTGGTGGTCGCAGGACGGTCGCGCACGGTGGTCAGGATATCACGCGGCGGGGCCCGCGTCGGCGACGCTGAGGCACCTTGGCAGGCACAGATTTTCTATCCAAAAGTCGCCAAGGTTTTCGAACCATTTCTGCAAAAGAAAGTCCCTTTATGGGCATTGCAACATTTTTGCGGTGGCGCACTGGTCGCACCGCAATGGGTGTTGACGGCGGCACACTGCATCGATGACACAATGCGCGAGGCGGGATATCGAATCCGACTTGGACAGGAAAATCTGAATTCCGGCAAGGGATGGACATTTGGTATTGATCAGGTTGTACGTTATACACCGTACGCACCCTTTAAAGGGGGCGATATCGCACTCATAAAAATATCGAACGATCTTCGAGTGCAACCACCGCCGAACCAGGTAAAACCTATCAGTCTTTATGCGGGCAATGATCCACCGGCCGGGCGCGGAATTACCGCGTATGGCTGGGGCCGCACAAGCAATACCAGTTTAAATTCGAATCTGATTTTGCTCAAGATCGGATTGCAGGTTATGGCCCGGCCACAATGCGTGCCGGAGGGAAAACGCCTTGGTTGGACCGTTGGCAAGAATTTCCTGTGCGCAATATCCAGGCCCGGAGACAGCGGTAAAACCTGCAGCGGTGACAGTGGCGGATCGGTGATTGATAATCAGACCCGGCAGCTTGTTGCCGTTATCAGCGGCGGCGGCCCCAAATGCGCGCCGGACAATGATCCGAGTTTTTATTCGTCGGTCAGTGAATATCGATCGTGGATCAAAAAAGTGACTGGAGGGGCGGTGCGATAACACCGCCCCCGCATCAAACCTTTACTGGCCGACTTTAATTCCGCCGGTATGTTCCGAACCTGCTGCATCTGGTTCCGCTGTCGCATCAGCAGGGGCGTCCGCAGCTTCACCTTCTTTTGCTGCGTCTGCAGCGGCAGGGACTTCGGCATCTGGTGCTGCTTCAGTTACAGCGGGCGCCTCGGTTGTTTCTGATACCGCTGCTTCTTCGTTGGCAGCAGGCTGGCAAGCCGCCAAAGTAAAAACGGCAGCTAAGGTAGACACGATTGTGGTCAGTTTACGCATTGGTCTTCTCCCCTCGTTCAGAGGCGGAGAGTTAATCAAATCCCATCGATTTTAGCAACTCAATAAAGTCTGTTCGCGCGCGTAGTGGCGCAAGCATAGGATCGTAATGCGCGGCAATTAATCCGGCATCTCTTTGCTCTCGGGCGCGGGTCAGTTCAATCATGGCCTTGTCCTTTTCCCCCCATTGCGCCCAAACCTGACCTTGCTGGTAAAAGGAGACCGTATCTGTGTCGTTCGCCAGTTCGGCCATCGCTGACTGAGCGCTGGCGCGGTTTCCCAACCGATGCTGTACGATTGCCACGCCTGCCAATTTTGACCACTTATGGGTGTCAGCCTCAAATTCTTCCAATGCTTCGCGATTTTTGTTTTGAACGAGCAATGCCATGCCGATCCGGCTATGCGTCTCTGGCAAATTCGGACTTAGTTTAAGGGTTTCCCGGACAGCCGTAATCGTGTCGGGATATCGTCTTGCCGCAAAGTGAACAGTCCCCAATATGCGGTAAATGAGGGCATTGAGTGGGTCCAACAAGATGGCCCGGCTGATGGCTGATAACGCTTCATCATGTCGTCCAGTTGAAGCGCAATATGCCGCAAAGCGCGCAAGCACGGGGGCATCCCCTTCACCTAGTTGGCGGGAGAGATTAAATGGAGCAAGTGCAGACTTTGCATCAAACTGGCCCTGGAATAATAAAAGTGCCAGCACTGAATGGCCTTCGGCAAGGCGTGGGGCGAGCTTAACCGCTAATCGCGCCGACTCAATCGCGGCGTTGTTGTACAATTTTATTTCGGTGGAGCTGCCGTAGCTGGCCGCGACCGAAGCGAGCGCTCTAGCGCGGCCAGCATAAGCCGCTGCAAATTGTGGGTCCGCTGCAATAGCGGAGTCGAATTGCGCTACGCCTTCGCGCTCCTCTGCTTCGTTGCTGGCGTGCGCATATAGATCTTTGCCGCGCAGATAATGGTCAAAGGCAACCACATTGTTTGTACCACCGATTAACTTTCGCGCGGTTCCGGCAGATCCGATCCTGTTGCTCAGTTCTGCTGCAATGGCGCGTCCGATATCCCGTTGAACTGCCAAAATGTCGTCTGTTGATTGTTCAAAGGCCCGGCTGGCACGGCTTACTCCCGTGGCACCATCGATTATTTCGATGGTCACGTTCAACCGATTGGCCACAATTTGCACCGCGCCATCGATAAGGAAAGCGACACCTAGTTTTTTGGCAAAAGCTACGGCATCGTCCTTACCACGCGCAAAAACCTCAGAAGAGGCTTGGCCGATGACTTGAAGCGCTCCGTTTTGGGATAGAGTCGCGCGGATGGTATTCGCAATTCCCTCGGCCACATAATTATGATCTGCATCCACGCCAATGTTATCAAATGGTAATACAGCAAGGCGGTTGGCGATATTGTCGTCGCTGAAATACCCTGCCTGCCAAGTGGCAAATCCACCAATGGCAAGCACTGCGATCGACCCTGCGGCAATCGCCGTGCGTCGGTTGATGCCGGGTGCCCCAGCAATTGGTCTCGCTATTGAGCGACCTGATTGATCGCCATGCATTGTCGCGATTACGCGCAACATCTGCTGGATGCTGACGTCTTTTCCATTCATTTTTGATCGTGAAAGGTCAATGACCTGAAACTGACCGAAGCCGAGAGGGGGCGGCGATCCGTCAAGGGATAGCGGCACGAGAACCCTCCGGTCGCGGCCACGCGTGGCCTCATCATGCACCCAGTGCGAATGCACCGAAGTTTTCGACCAGAGCACAACCACCGCCTGCGCGCGGTCCAGCGCGTCCTCTGTAGTGCGCGAAAATCTCTCGCCGCCTTCCAAAAGCCCGTCCCACCAGACAGAAAAGCCAGCCTGCTCAATCAGCTTAATAATTTCAAGAGCGCGCGCTTGGTCGTGCCGAGCGTAACTGAAAAAAATCGTCGAAGCTAAGGTGTTGCCTTTTTTGTCTGGCCGGTCGCTGTCAATCACGTCCTGCTTGCCCCTTGATGCTCAGGCAAGCCATGTTTGCAAGCTGCAGAGCACGGGTTTGTCACATATTTTTAGGTCATTTACAATCATCGTTTTTAACCAAGCATATGTCCTGTTGTTGGTTAATTTGGAGAGGTTGCGCGTCGGAATGAAAGTTGGCTCGGCGGTTGCATCAAGAGGTCAGTGCCGCCTGCGGGGGCATGATGACCTGAGTTCAAAGGATGGTTCATCGGAACCATCTGGATCGCACCAATGTAGTCGCTATATATAAAGCCGAGAATGCGCGATGATCTGCAATACTGTCAAAATGGGTTAATATCTTGTCCAAAATCGTAAACGGGTCGAGCCTGCAACCATTGTCTGGCGGCAGCCCCAAACAGATTGTGCTGCTCCTTCACGGCTATGGCTCAAACGGCGCTGATTTGATTTCGCTGGCGCCGCATTGGCAACGCAACCTGCCAGATGCTCTTTTTCTGGCACCTAATGCACCCCAGCGATTGAGCAATCTGTCGTCAGGATACCAATGGTGGCCGCTGTCGGCCTTCACGCCGCAGGCCTTGGCATCGGGTGCGGCCAGCGCTGCGCCAGCGATAGAGGCTTTTATTGATCGAAAGCTGAAGCAATATGGGCTGACCGAAGCAAGCCTCGCCATCGTGGGGTTCAGCCAAGGAACGATGATGGCCCTTCATGTCGGGCTACGCAGACCCCGCAAAGTCGCCGCGATCATCGGCTATTCCGGAATGCTGACCGGCGGGCAAGAACTGTCGCACGTGCCGATCACCAAGCCACCAGTGCTGCTCATCCACGGCTCGGCTGATCCTGTCGTCCCCGTCGCCGCGCTGCACGCGGCTAGAATGGAACTCGAACATCTCGGCATCGATGTGACGGCGCACATTTCACCGGGGGTCGGTCACAGCGTCGATCCCGTCGGCCTGCGGATGGGCGGGGAATTTATCGCCAAGGCGCTTGCTGACACCTTCAGGGGGTAGTGAAAGGAATCGTGAAGCAGATTGAGGCCCCTTCTTGTGGCAAATTATCTGCCCTGATGTGTCCTCCATGGGCTTCAATGATCGTTTGCGTCACTGAAAGCCCGATGCCCAACCCCGCTGGCTTGGTCGTAACAAACGCCTCAAAAATATTTGGCAAAATTTCTTCATCTATCCCGGGGCCGCTGTCTGATACGCAAATTTCGAGGTGGGTTTCACCTTTGATGCACTGGATCGTGATCTGGCGGGCTCGGTCCCCGGTTGAATCATAAGCATTCGAAATCAGGTTGATAAAAACCTGTTGAATTTGGAAAAAATCACCCGAAATGAGCGCGGTTGGTCCCAAGTCGCATTTGATGGACAGATCGCCATAGGTTACCGCAATAAGTGCGAGAGCTTCCTTTACAACGCGCGCCAATTCGAACGTTTCTGTGCTGAATTGCGTCTTGCGAGTCATGGCGCGCATTTGGCGGATAATTTCACCGGCGCGCGTTGTTGACTGCAACGCTTCATTCAAGCCATGGTTGATTTTAGGGCTTACCGGCTCGCGCGACGCTATCGCGAGGGCTGCTGACAGATAGTTGGTTGCAGCAGCCAGTGGTTGGCTTACTTTGTGCGCCAGCGTGGACGCCATTACCTCCATCGCGCTTGCACGAGCCAGATAACCTAACTGATTCTGTAGCAACTGTACCTTCTGTTGGGCGGCTCGTTCGGCAGTAACATCTTGCTTGGTACCAAAAATACGAACTGATTTGCCATTTTCCTGTTCGATGTCGGCGGTCAGCCGAATAGATTTTTCTGCGCCACTGGCAGTGCGGATTACAATGTCCATGGAAAAGCCGGTGCCGCTCCTGACGGCCTCACTCCGCAACTTCTCCATTTCCTTAAGGGACGACTCATCGTAGAATTTTAACGTATCACTTCGTTGAAGGAGGGTGCCCCTTGGAATATCGAACAGGTCATAGACAGTATCGGTCCAAGTCAGTTTTTCAGTTACAAGATCGAATTCCCAAACGCCAATTCTTGCCAGCCCAGAGATGCGGTCATACATCTTTTTAAGATAAGCGCTCGATGCGACATGCGACGCAGACTGCGCGTGACCGCTCTCAAATTCTTCTACTATATCCTTGCTCCCAGCGCTTAATCTTCGAGACTGACCGAATTCCCGACAGCGCCTGATTTCAGCGACTGAACACCCTCGTTTTTGCAAACTCAACTATACCGCAGCTCAGGGGCGTCTGCCATGATTAAAGATACCGTAGAATTACGGTGCTTGTGCATCGGGCAACCGTGAGATGTAATTTCTTGGTCGCAATAGGCAAGATGACCTCATTCCATCTGACCATGCACCGGCCGTTTAGCGTAAGTGTCAAATAGCTGAAGGCTGCCCACAGCCGCCAAAACATACCTTTGGGCATGCCGGAACATACGTAACATCCGAAAGTTTGACCTTTGTAACTTGCCTCAGAGACGGATCCGTCGGCTGAGGTTCAAAATTGGATATCTTACCTTAAGGATCGTTGCATGGCCCAGTCGAAGAAGCCCTCCAAAGCCAAAGGCGAGACGGCAAAGAAGGCTCCGAACCTTCCTGCTGGCGCCGAATTGACCGCCAGCTATAGCGAGACTCAGGGGGCGGGAGGTGAGACCCATCAGTCTACAAACGACCCGGCGCGAACGTTGACTACCCAACAGGGCATACCAGTGTCCGACGACCAGAATAGTTTAAGAGCCGGACGTCGTGGGCCAACGCTACTCGAAGATTTCAAGCTGCGGGAGAAAATCTTCCATTTCGATCACGAACGTATTCCTGAGCGCGTCGTCCATGCAAGGGGTTACGGAGCGCATGGTGTTTTCGAATTAACGAAGTCATTAGGCAAGCAAACCCGTGCCGATGTCTTGAGTACGGTGGGTCAGCAAACGGAGGTATTTGTCCGGTTTTCGACAGTAGCCGGCCGAGCGGGGTCTTTTGACCTGGCGCGCGATGTGCGCGGTTTTGCCGTCAAATTTTACACCAAGCAGGGCAATTGGGACCTCGTTGGAAATAACATTCCGGTATTTTTCATTCAGGATGCCATCAAATTTCCCGATCTCGTTCATGCGGTGAAGGAAGAACCTGACCGCGCTTTTCCGCAAGCGCAGTCTGCACATGATAACTTCTGGGACTTTGCGTCATTGATGCCCGAGGCATGGCATATGGTCATGTGGCAGATGTCTGATCGGACAATTCCCAGGTCGTTCCGCACAATCGAAGGGTTCGGCGTGCACAGCTTCAGACTTGTTGATGCCGCTGGAAAATCAACTTTCGTCAAATTCCATTGGAAGCCAAGACAAGGACTTCAGTCAGTCCTGTGGAATGAAGCGGTAAAGATCAA
>JANPKN010000003.1:0-9693 GCA_031426075.1 Sphingomonadaceae bacterium | reverse complement strand
CTGGGAAGTGGCGCGAGTGACGGGGCTCGAACCCGCGACCTCCGGCGTGACAGGCCGGCGCTCTAACCAACTGAGCTACACCCGCTAACTTGCGGTGGGGGCGCACTATAAGCGACGCAAGATTCTGTCAACGGCATTTGTAGCAAAACGTCGATTTCAGGCAAATGAGTGTTAACGATTGGCTTCTCCAGGCCATTGCAATCATTGTCAAATTTTCCTGCCGTTACATTTTGAAATCCCTGAATACTCAAGTTTCTTACATTAATTCATCCATTTAGGATGGTTAATCGGATCGAGTCTCATTAACGGTTTCTTGATACTGTTCTGGCACATGGCTGCGGATGACCAGTATTCCCAAAATTGAAAGCCAATGGGCTGTGCGCTTGCACAGCAAGAAAGCTGTGTGCGTTGCATGCTCTATTCTGCTGCTTTTAACTGGCGCACCATCTTTTGCAGCCGGGACCGTCGCAGGAACCGATATTCAAAATATCGCATCAGCCACGTTTGATACTGCGAGCGGCCCAATTACCGTCAATTCCAACACGGTATCGCTCAAGGTAGACGAACTGCTCGATGTCACAGTCGTGACGACGGACGCTGGCGATATCATCACAAACCCTGGTAAGGCAGGGAATATCCAGTCATTCCGAATAACCAACACGGGTAATGGTGACGAAGCATTCGTCCTAACGGCGAATACCGCAAATGGCGGTGATGACTTTGACCCAACGCTTCAGCAGATTGTCATCGATAGCAACAATAACGGCGTATATGACGCTGGCGTCGATGTTGTTTATGTCGCCGGTTCAAACGATCCACTCGTCGCGCCCGACCAAAGTCAAATCGTATTTGTCATTACCTCTACGCCCGCGGGTGCTGTAAATGGCAATAGATCGAACGTAAGCTTAGCTGCAGCAGCCAAAACCGGCACGGGCGCGCCAGGCACGACATTCGCCGGACAGGGTCAGGGTGGCAGCGATGCTGTGGTCGGTTCTACTGGTGCAAATGGAACTGCAAATGGCTTCCTTGCGGTACAATCCACGTCATTAAGTTTCGTCAAGTCTGTCGCAATTGCTGATCCATTTGGCGGCACACAGGCTGTTCCCGGCGCTGTTGTAACTTACAGCCTGGTGGCAACCGTCACAGGCGCCGGAACGCTCAACAACCTTAACATCACTGACCCAATCCCAGCGGGGTCAGCTTACCAGACAGAATCCATAACGCTCAAGTCAGGAACGGCGCCAGCAACGGTATTAACCGATGCCGCAGATGCAGACGCGGGCACATTCAACGGTTCGGGCATAGCCGTATCTGTAGGCAATGTTCCTGCAGGCGAAACCCGGACTGTAACTTTCAAGGTGGTCATCCAATGACCCAGCTTTGCCGTCAGAGCACATCAGGTTCCAGCGGCCATCACATTCTTCGAGGCATCACCACGTGACCCTCGAGACCGCTAAGATCGCGGCGGTCCAGGAGCGATCATACGTACCGACAGGAGTATTAAGCAATGACCAGTACGCTTAAACTGCTCGCTGCCTGTTCGTCAGTTTCGATGGCAATGCTGTGCTCTGCACCCGCATTTGCCGGCGGCACTGCGCCAGGCACCGACATTTTGAATACCGTAAACGTAAACTATCAAGTGGGTACCGTTCCTCAAACGGCGGTGAGCGCGTCGAACACTTTCAAGGTCGACCGTAAAATCATCTTCAGCTTGGTTGAAGCGGCGACTACCGGAACGACGTCAGTCACTCCCGGACAAACCGGCCAAGTTGCGCGTTTTCAAATTACCAACACGTCCAATGACATTTTGGACTTTAGCCTTGCGGCGCTTCAACAGGCAACGACGACAAACGCCGCGCACGGTGGGCAGGACGCGTTTGATTTGACGTCGTTTTCGTTCTTCGTAGATGCAAATGGCAATGGCATTTATGAGCCTGCAACAGATACCGCCACGACAGTCGACAATTTAGGCCTCGATCAATCGCGCTTCATCTTTGTCGTCGGTAACGTGCCGCTGACTGTTACAAACGGACAGATTGCAGGCGTTCAGTTGACGGCCACTGCGCTTGAAAGCAGCGGTGCTGCGATCATTGCGGTTGGCGATACGACTGCCAACGGTGCTACCACAGTTGAAACCGTGTTTGCGGACACAGTCAAGACCGGCGTCGGCGGCGCGTCTGCGGCCCGCGACGGCATTGATGTTGCTACCGACAGCTTCACCGTTTCTGCTGCAGTCCTCAGCGTGTTTAAAAGCAGCCGTGTCATCAGCGATGGCGTCAGCGCCAGCAATTTCAAAACAATCCCGGGTGCGGTGGTCGAATATTGCATCTCGGTTGCCAACGCATCGGGCGGCGCTACTGCAACAAATATCAGTATTTCCGACCTTGTGCCGACAAATACCACCTTTGTTCCAGCATCAATTCGCGTCAACGGAACCGTGACCACGCCGGGTGTTGGACAAAGTTGTGCCGGCGGCACAGCAGCAACAGACAGCGCTGCCGATGCCGATGGCGGAAGCTTTGGCACCCCAGCGAACACTGTCGCCGGATCGTTAACCAACATCGCTGGCGGCAATTCGAGCGCACTCATTTTCCGCGCGACTATCAACTGAGGAACCTCTGGGCGGTGCACAGCTAAGCCTGTCACCGCCAACATATGTCATGGCAACATTAACCAATCTGCTCAAGAAAACGGCGCTTGTCCTTGCTTCAGGGTTATTCCTCCCTGCTGCTAGCACAACTGCATTTGCGCAGACGGAAACGCAAACGATTGTCAACACCGCGACTGCGCAATGGGACGTGGGTAACAACAAGCTCTCGGTAAATTCGAACAGCGTGCAGTTCACGGTTGAACAGCGGCCGAATCAGGCAAATATAACCCTTTACCGCTTGTCACGCGGTGCGGGTTCCATCACGCAGTCACTTCCAGCCACCATATGCTCTGGTACCGCCGGGCCAATCCCTATGATGTTGGGCGGCGCATATGCTGATGTTTCTCCATCGGCTGCCAGCATTTTGCCTACTAACAGGATTCGTGCCGGCGAACCTTTAATCATCCGCATTGATGCGCCGTCTAAAAACCAGAATTCTAACGCCATCGATTCTTTTGATGCTGTAATCGTTACGTCAAACGGCGACCGCGAACGCATCTCCTTTTTGGAAGATGCTACAAATACGGGTAAGTTTACAGGCTTCATCAACACCAAAGCCATTCCGCCAGGCCCAATTATTGGTGATTGCGCATTATCGGTTAACCCGGGTGATTCGATTGATGTCGAAATTGATGATGCCGTAAGCGGAACAGTTGTCGGCAATGCTGACGTCGAAATTCTGGTTGATCCATTTGGAGTTGCCTTTGACAGCGGCGATGGCACGGCGGTCGATGGTACGCGTGTGACCATAGTCGACGTCGCAACTGGGCTGCCCGCTGATGTCTTTGGAGATGACGGCGTCTCTGTCTTCCCAAACAGCATTATAACTGGCTCCACGGTCACCGATTCTGGCGGAAACGTGTATGCCTTCACATCCGGTTTTTACAGATTTCCATTTCTGCGTCGGGGGACATACCGCCTAATCGTCACCCCACCTTCGCCCTATACATTTCCGTCAGTTGCAACTGCGAGCGAGATATCCGCCCTTACACGTCCGGATGGCGGCGCATTCGTCATTGCGGCGGGCTCATACGGTGGGACAATAACTTTATCCGACCCTGCGCCAGTTCGCATCGATATTCCATTGGACCGCCCCGGTGGTCCACTGTCACTAAGCAAGGCCACGTCGACCGTCACGGCTATGCCAGGTGACATCGTTCAATATCGCGTGACTGTCGGAAACCCCGATCGCCAGCGCAACTCGGGCCAAGTCACGATCACTGACCAGCTGCCAGGCGCGCTCCGGTTGCGGCAAAACAGTGTTAAATTTCAAGGCGTGGCTACCACTGCTAATATTGCGACCGATGGCCGAAGCTTTAGCGTTACAATTCCGCCGCTCGCCCCCGGTACCACTGGCGTTTTGACATATCTCGCAGAAGTCCGCCAAGATGCGCGTCCAGGCAACGCAGTCAACCTTGCCTCTGCTATCGACAATCGCGGCGCGCAGAGCGGCACTGTTGATGCGGCCATTCGAATTGTGAGGGATGGCATTTCCGAACGCTTTACCCTTGTTGGAAGAGTCACTGATGGTGGCTGCACTGTCGACCCGGCTATCGCCAAGGGCATCGCTGGCGTGCGTGTCATGCTTCAAGACGGCACTTACACCGTCACAGACCAAGACGGACGTTACCATTTTGAAGGGCTTATCCCCGGCCTGCACGTGGTCCAAATCGACCCAGGCAGCTTCCCGCTTGATCTGGCCCCTGTTGATTGCGCAGAAAACACGCGCAGCGCAGGCAGCGCAATTTCTCGATTTGTTGAAGGTCATGGCGGCGCGCTGAAGCGTGCTGACTTCCGTGCCAAAAAAACGGATACCCGCACGGACACGCGCAAAGCTGCGGTTCCATTGCCAACAGTCCTTACCGATCCTCAGGCTGCTGGCGCTGATCGGGACTGGTTTACCGGGCAAGAACCGGGAACGGGCTTTGTCTATCCTGACGTTGACCAAAACCCACGCGTTAAATCCATCCGCATTGCCGTAAAGCATCGCGCAGGACAGACCGTCGACCTTTCCGTCAACAATAAGGCTGCAAGCGCACTCAATTTTGACGGCGTCAAGAAAAACGTCGATGGCGATATTCTTATCGCCATCTGGCGCGGCGTTGAAATTGACGATGGTGAAATCAAGCTGGTCGCGCAAATCAAGGACGCAAACGGCGCGGTGATCGAAACGCTCGAACGCAGCGTTTATTTCGCCCGCGCGCCGATGAAGGCGCAATTCATGAAGGAACAGTCACTGCTAATTGCGGACGGCATTACCCGGCCACGCATTGTAGTGCGCTTAACTGACCGGACAGGCAAGCCCGTGCAGCATGGCGCAGTCGGCGACTTCCAAGTTAGCGACCCCTATCGTGCAGCAATTGAGGTTGACGCCGAACAAGCCAATCAATTGTCAGGTCTTGAACGCGCAGCACCGGTCTGGCGTGTACATGGCGATAATGGTTTGGCTTATATCGAACTTGAACCAACGACTGCATCTGGCACCGTTGCGATCAACTTCAATTTTACCGACGGCGAAGTCCGCAGGGAACAACGCGTTGAAACATGGCTTGATCCAGGCGACCGTCCATGGACCGTCGTTGGCTTCGCCGCTGGCACTGTTGGGTTTAACAAACTTGAGGACGGTTTGGAGGATCTTGCAGGCGACAAAGATCCGCTCAATGTCGACGGCCGCATCGCTTTGTACGCCAAGGGACGCGTAACGGGCAAATGGTTGATGACCATGGCCTATGACACCGACAAAAAAGAGGACGAGACCCGCTTTGCCGGTATCATTGACCCGCGCCGTTATTACACAATTTATGCCGACGGCATTGACCAGCGTTACGACGCAGCATCGGTCCGCCGCCTGTATCTAAAGCTTGAGCGCCCACAATTTTATGCCCTGTTTGGGGATTACCAGACCGGCATTGATGAGCCCGAGCTCGCCCGCTATCAGCGTTCGTTCAATGGCGTGAAAGCCGAATTTCGCAATGACGAAATTCAGGCGACCGCCTTTGGTTCAGACACGCCCACCCGCTACCGTCGCGACGAAATTCAAGGCAACGGATTGTCCGGCCCCTATCGCCTCGGTGCCCGAGATATCATTGCCAACACCGAGCGCGTGCGAATTGAAACCCGCGACAGGCTCCGGTCGGACCGCATTATCGATACCAGGAATTTGATGCGTCATATCGATTACGATATCGACTATCTGTCGGGTAGCTTGCGATTCCGCGAGCCAATATTGTCGCGCTCAAGTGGCCTCGATCCGCAATTCATCATTGCCGAATATGAAGTAGATGGTGTTGGCAAGCGCGTAGCAAATGCTGGCGGTCGCGTGCGGTGGACGAGCCCAGACGAGAAGCTGCAGATTGCGGCCACTGGCATCCATGACGAAACCGACATCGGCAAAACCGATCTATTGGGTGCTGACGTCATTTATCGCCCGGGTGTAGGCACCGAAATTCGCGCTGAATTTGCTGGTTCCACTTCAGCGGCTCAAACTTCCGCAGTTACGCAAAGAGCAGGTAATGGAACAGCATGGCTGGTTGAAGCGGAGCATCATGACGAACGCTTTGACGTGCTCGCATATGTCCGCGAACAGCAGGCTGGCTTTGGCGTTGGTCAGCAGAATCGTTCGGAAATCGGCACACGCAAGTTCGGCGTTGATGGCCGAGTGCGGATCACTGAGCAGCTGTCGGCGTCGCTGACTGCCTATCAGGAAGAATTTTTCGGCAATGACGCACGCCGCCGTGCCGCGATTGGCGAAATTGAGTATCGCGCAGATGAAACAACATTCCGCGCCGGGCTTACCCACGCAAGTGACGCCTTGTCGGATGGAACGACCAACGAATCCACGCTTGCCCGCCTTGGCGCATCACAACGGTTCTTGGATGGCAAGCTTGAGCTATCCGCGCAAACTGAGTTCGCCTTAGGTGGCAAGGACGAGAGCATCGACTTCCCTGCCCGTCACAGCATTTCCGCGCGGTACCAGATCAAATCCGATATTGCTCTCGTGGCGGGATACGAAATTGCCAAGGGCGAGAATATCGACGCTCGCACAGCGCGCATTGGCTTTGACGTGGCCCCATGGGCTGGCGGCCGTGTGCTGGCCAGCGCAAATCAACAACAGATGACCGAATTTGGCCCGCGCACTTTTGCAGCTTACGGACTTGCACAATCCTTCCGCATCAATGAGCAATGGTCAGTGGACCTTACCGTTGATGGCAACAAAACGTTAAGCGGAATTAAGCGTGCCGATGTGGTCAACCCCGACCAACCTGTTGCCTCTGGCGGCTTCCTAGGGGCTTCTGGAGCCCTCACAGAGGACTTTGCCGCAGTTACGGCTGGTGCGACCTACCGCGGCACCGCATGGAGCTGGACGGGCCGCGCAGAGGCTCGTGATGGCGATAATATCATTCGCTATGGTTTCACCACTGCTGTCCTGCGGCAAATTGGCGAAGGCCGCGCAGTCGGTGGAGCGCTCAGCTGGTTTCATGCCAAGGAAGATCAAGGCGCAAAAACCACCACAGCCCATGCCGAAATAAGCTGGGCTCACCGTCCCGGCGACAGCGCATGGTCAATTCTGAACAAGACGGAGTTCCGCTATGATGCCGTGCGCGGTGCAGTGGCGGGGATCGCTGGGCCAGTTGGCAGCGCGTTACTGAACATCGACGGCGATGCCACTTCACGCCGCATCGTCAACAGCCTATCGATTAACTATACCCCTATTCGCCAACGGTCGGGCAACTTTATCGAGCGCGGCGAATATGCCTTGTTCTGGGGAACGCGGTACGCAACTGACCGTTTCGGCAGCGACGATATCAAGGGCTGGAGCAACATTCTTGGCGGTGATCTCAAATATGATATCAGCAATGTTGCCGATTTCGGTGTATCAGGCACAGTCCGCATTGGCAGCAAAGGCAACAATATCGCGTATGCTGTTGGCCCGACGATGACGGTGACGCCGTTCACAAACGCCAACATCACCATCGGCTACAATATCACTGGTTTTGAAGACCGCGATTTTGAAGAAGCACGCTACAGCCGTTCAGGACCATTTTTGACCTTCAAACTGAAGTTCGACCAAACGAGCCTGCCCGGCTATAAATTTTAATCGGCGAACAACAGAACGGGCGTTTCGATAAGCTTCTTCAACGCCTGAACATAATTGGCTGCGTCCCAGCCATCGACAACCCTGTGGTCGCAGCTGATTGAAAGGTTCATCAACTTCCGCGCCTCGATATTGTCGCCGACAAACATGGGCCTTTCGACAATTTTGTTGGGGCCGATAATTGCAACCTCAGGACGGTTGATCACTGGCGTCGTGGCGATGCCGCCGAGCGGACCAAGCGAGGTAACGGTCAGGGTTGAGCCGGATAACTCCTCACTTTTGGCTGAGCCACTACGCGCAGCCTCTGCAAGTCGCGTAATTTCAGTCGCCAATTGCCAGATATTCCTGTCCTGTGCGTCGCGGATGACGGGAACCATCAAACCGGAGTCGGTCTGTGTTGCCATGCCGAGATGGACAGCACCGTGACGCGTCACAACGCCCGCTTCATCATCAAACCGGGCATTAATCATCGGGAACTGCGGAATGGTTTTGCAAATAGCGACAATCAGCATGGGCAGCATAGTCAACTTTGGCTTAGCACCGCGATTGGCGTTCAGATCAGCGCGCATAGCTTCGATGGCGGTGACGTCGATTTCCTCGACATAGGTGAAATGCGGGATGTGGCGTTTCGATGCCGCCATATTATCGGCAATCCGACGGCGCATGCCGATAACCTTTATGGCTTCATCCTCGCGCCGCACGTTGGCATGCGCGGGACGGTAGCCCATTTGGGTGCCGTAAGTTAGAAACGCGTCGAGATCTGCGTGGCGGACATGCCCACCTGCCGCCTTGACGTCAGTCAAATCAACTCCAAGTTCCTTGGCGCGTTGACGCACCGCCGGCGATGCAGTGATTTTGTTGGCGGCGGAAGCCGCTGGTGCGGCAGGCGGAACTGGTGCCGGAGGAACGGGCGCTGGTGTGACCTCGACAACCGCGACAGGTTCTGGCGCATGTGGATTTTCATCTTCAACTACCGCAGCCAACACTGGCTCCGCTGCTGGCTTGGGCGCCTCAGAAGCCTCATTGCTTGCATCACCTGCAACCTCGATTTCAACAAGCATTGCGCCAATGGCAATCACATCGCCGGCTTCGCCCGCAACCTTGGTGACCACGCCCGAAACGGGGCTTTCCATCTCGACGGTCGCCTTGTCGGTCATCATGTCGGCCAAAGGCTGGTCTTCGGAAATATTATCGCCAACCTTGACGTGCCAAGCGACGATTTCGGCCTCTGCGATGCCTTCACCAATGTCGGGCAGATTGAATGTAAATTTAGGCATCGCGTCAGTCCTTCATGATCTTGTCAAAGGCGCGGGCAAGGCGCACGGGTCCGGGGAAATAGGCCCATTCAAGGCTGTGTGGGTATGGCGTGTCAAAACCTGTGACCCGCTCTACGGGCGCTTCGAGGTGATAGAAGCAGCGTTCCTGTACCTGCGCCGCCAATTCCGCGCCAAAACCACTTGTCCGCGTTGCTTCATGCACCACCATGCAGCGGCCTGTTTTCTTGACCGAAGCCTCGATGGTTTCGATGTCGAGCGGCAACAAAGTCCTCAAGTCTATAATTTCCGCGTCAATACCGTGTTCGGCCACAACAGCCTTCACGACATGAACCATCGTGCCATAGGTCAATACGGTAACCGTTTCGCCTTCCCGCACGACAGAGGCTTTGCCCAAGTTTATACGATAATAACCTTCGGGAACAGCGCTGTCCTCATGCTTTGACCATGGTTCAACGGGACGGTCGTAATAGCCAGTGAATGGACCGTTGTAGATGCGTTTGGGTTCGAAAAAGACAACCGGGTCATTCCAGCAACACCTTATGACGCAAAGGGCCTGCTGATCGCGGCAATCGAGGACAATGACCCGGTTGTCTTTTTCGAACCCAAACGCATCTACAACGGTCCATTCACTGGCTATTACGACCGTCCCGTTGAACCATGGTCAAAGCATG
>JANPKN010000002.1:0-5019 GCA_031426075.1 Sphingomonadaceae bacterium | reverse complement strand
GTGAGCAATTTGTCGCCGGTGAAGATGCTGTTCGCGCCGGCCATGAAGCACAGGGCCTGAGTGGCTTCGCTCATGCTCTCACGTCCTGCGCTTAAGCGCACCATGCTCATTGGCATGGTGATGCGCGCAACGGCAATCGTGCGGACAAACTCGATATCGTCGATCTTCGCGAGCGGCGTATCGGCGAGCATATCTCCCAACACGGTGCCCTTCACCGGCACCAATGCGTTGACAGGCACACTTTCGGGATGCTGTGGTAATGTCGCCAGCGTGTGGATGAAACCCACACGGTCGGAACGGGTTTCACCCAATCCGACAATCCCGCCGCTGCACACGTTGATACCAGCGCGGCGTACTTCGGCCAGCGTGTCGAGCCGGTCGTCCATGGTCCGCGTGGTTATGATCTCGTTATATCGCTCAGGCGAGGTATCGATATTGTGGTTGTAATAATCGAGGCCAGCTTCGGCCAACATGTCCGCCTGGCGCGGGGTCAACATTCCCAAGGTCATGCAGGTTTCCATGCCCATTGCGCGCACGCCTTGCACAATCTGTACGATCGCTGGCATGTCGCGGTCTTTCGGATTGCGCCACGCCGCACCCATGCAGAAACGACGCGAGCCTGAATCTGCAGCCTCTGCTGCCTTTTGCAACACTGCCTGCACGTCCATCAATTTCGTTGCCTCAACGCCGCTATCGGCTTTGACGGATTGCGAACAATAGCCACAATCTTCGGGACATCCTCCGGTCTTGATCGACAGCAAAGTGCAAAGCTGGATTTGCCCCGCCGCATGATGCGCGCGATGGACGGTCTGCGCCTGATAGACCAGTTCGTCGAACGGCAGGTCGAATAGCGCTGCGATTTCGTCACGGGTCCAGTCTGTGCGGACTTGATTAGACATAATTTCCCTTATCATTAGCGTTACCCTGCCCTTGTTTCAGGGTCTTACTTGGGCACCAACGCCGCAACAAGTAAGATACTGAAACAAGTTCAGTAAGACGGTGGCAATTGAACTCAAGCCGCATCGTGCAACGGCGGCATATTGTGCCCCAGCAAAGTCAACACATCGGCGGCACATTCGACCACATTGCTGCCAGGCCCGTAAATGCCCTGAACGCCGGCTTCACGTAAATAGTCATAGTCCTGGGGCGGAATAACACCGCCAGCAATTACCTTAATGTTACTGCGCCCTGCTTCGCGCAGTCCTTTGACCAATTCAGGGATAAGCGTCTTGTGTCCAGCGGCAAGGCTGGACGCGCCGACGACGTCGACGTTGTGCTGAAGCGCAATGACAACGGTTTCTTCCGGTGTCTGGAACAACGGCCCGCTTATGACGTCGAAGCCCATATCGGAGAAGGCTGATGCAATGATATTTGCCCCGCGGTCGTGGCCATCCTGGCCCATCTTGGCGACGAGCAACTTGGGCTTGCGACCCAAGCGACGTTCAACCGATGCAACCCCGTCCAGAACCTGCGCCCAACGTTTGTCAAATTCATATGCGCTGCCGTAGATCCCTTCAACGGGCACTGGCGTTGTTGCGTAACGCCCGAACACCAACTCCATGGCGTCAGAAATTTCGCCAAGTGTTGCCCGTGCGCGTGCGGCATCAACGGCCAGAGCCAAGAGGTTCGCACCGCCTTTGGCCCCCTGCGTCAACGCTTTCAATGCTGCCTGACAAGCTGCTTCGTCACGCGCAGCGCGGGTGGCCGCCAAGCGTGCAATCTGACCTTGCCGGACGAAGTCATTATCGACTTCCAAGGTATCCAGATGATCTTCTGTGGCCAGCTTATATTTGTTGACGCCAACAATGACGTCTTCGCCCTTGTCCACACGTGCCTGACGCGCGGCAGCGGCCTCTTCGATCAGGCGTTTGGGCATGCCAGAAGCGACTGCTTTGGTCATGCCGCCAAGCGTGTCGACTTCGCCAATAATCGTCCATGCCTGATCGACGAGTTCGGCGGTGAGTGCTTCGACGTAATAAGATCCGCCAAGCGGGTCCACGACCTTGGTAATTCCGCTTTCTTCGGCCAGCACTATTTGCGTGTTCCGGGCGATACGCGCGGAGAAGTCGGTCGGCAACGCAATAGCCTCATCAAGCGCATTTGTATGCAAGCTCTGAGTCCCGCCCAATGTCGCCGCCATGGCTTCAATCGTGGTGCGGATAACGTTGTTGTAAGGGTCTTGCTCCTGCAACGACACACCAGACGTTTGGCAATGCGTGCGCAGCATTTTGGAGCGTTCATCCTTCGCGCCAAGTTCATCCATCACACGGTGCCATAATGTCCGCGCGGCGCGCAGCTTTGACACTTCCATGAAGAAGTTCATACCAATGCCAAAGAAGAACGACAGCCGTCCGGCAAATGCGTCGATATCAAGCCCTGACGCCATGGCCCGCTGCACATATTCTTTACCGTCGGCGATGGTGAACGCCAGCTCCTGCACCGCCGTCGCGCCAGCCTCATGCATATGATAGCCGGAAATCGATATGCTGTTAAACTTCGGCATGTTGGCGCTGGTGTAGGCAATGATGTCCGACACAATCCGCATCGATGGTTCTGGCGGATAGATGTAGGTGTTGCGAACCATGAACTCTTTAAGGATGTCATTCTGGATAGTGCCGTCCAGTTGCGCTTGGGTAACGCCCTGCTCTTCGCCGGCGACAATGAAGAAAGCGAGGATCGGAATAACTGCGCCGTTCATCGTCATCGATACCGACATCTGATCAAGCGGAATGCCGTCGAACAGGATTTTCATATCCTCGACGCTGTCAATAGCAACGCCAGCCTTGCCGACGTCGCCGACGACGCGCGGATGGTCGCTGTCATAGCCACGGTGCGTGGCAAGGTCGAATGCTACCGAGAGACCTTTTTGCCCGGCAGCCAAGTTGCGGCGGTAAAAGGCGTTGGATTCCTCGGCAGTCGAGAAACCGGCATATTGGCGAATGGTCCATGGGCGGCCTGCATACATCGATGCGCGAACGCCCCGCGTGAACGGCGCGAAACCCGGAAGGCCGGGAACGGCTGAATCTTCGGCGGTGTACAACGGCTTTACGGCTATGCCTTCTGGCGTGTGCCAGGTCAGGTCCCTGCCCTTGACCTCTTTCTCTACCGCTGATTTCCACTCGTCGATATTCGTCATTTTGAACTCACAATTTAATCTGCGTCGTTTCGGCCAAGTCGATAAGTTGGCCACACACCGAGCGAACAATATCCAATTTCGTCGCCCTGAACTTGTTTCAGGGCCTTAGTTCGACCCCATCACCAGAAGTAAGATGCTGAAACAAGTTCAGCATGACATGAATGTGAAGCAATGGGTGTCAGTGCTCCCCATCGTGTGGCACCTCCATAATCTCAGTCAGCACACCCTGCATATCCTTAGGATGCACAAAAAATATCAGCGTCCCGTGCGCGCCAATGCGTGGCTCGCCAAGCACGCGTTTACCCATCGCCTCAAATTCCGCCTTGGCGGTATGAATATCCGGAACCTCATAACAGACGTGATGCTGTCCACCCGCAGGATTTTTCTCCAGAAATGCAGCGATGGACGCATTGCCTGGAAGCGGTTCAATCAGTTCAATCTGCGTTCCATCCATCGCGCCTCCCGCGCCGGGCGTATCCACGAAACAGACCTTCACACCCTGATCAGGCAAATCGAATGGTGCATGAATCTTCGTCGCGCCCATCACGTCGCGGTAAAAGACGATGCTGTCCGCAATGGAAGGCGTCGCGACGCCGATATGGTTGAGACGGCCTAATTTCATTCTATTTCCTCACAGCGGAATATTATCATGCTTCTTCCAGGGGTTTTCCAACGCCTTGTTCCGCAGCTTCCGTAACCCCAAAGCAATCCGTTTCCGCGTCGAATGCGGGTAGATAACCTCGTCGATGAAGCCCTTACTCGCGGCGACAAACGGGTTGGCGAACCGGTCTTCATATTCCTTGGTCTTCTCGGCGATCCCTTCGGGACCAAGTCCGCGGAAGATGATCTCCACCGCGCCCTTCGCGCCCATCACTGCGATTTCGGCGGTGGGCCATGCGTAATTGAGGTCGCCGCGCAAATGCTTTGACGCCATCACGTCATATGCGCCGCCATAGGCCTTGCGGGTAATGACGGTGATTTTCGGCACGGTAGCCTCGGCGTAAGCGAAGAGCAGTTTCGCACCGTGCTTGATGATCCCGCCAAATTCTTGCGCAGTGCCGGGCAAAAAGCCGGGGACATCGACGAAGGTGACGATCGGGATTTCGAACGCATCACAGAAGCGCACAAAGCGCGCAGCCTTTTTTGAACTGTTGATGTCCAGCACGCCAGCCAGCACCATTGGCTGATTGGCAACGATACCTACGGTTCGGCCCTCGATACGACCGAAACCGACGATGATGTTCGCCGCGTGCGTTGGTTGAACCTCAAAGAAATCTGCTTCGTCGACCGTCTTGCGGATCAACTCGTGCATATCATAAGGCTGGTTCGCGCTTGGCGGAATTAATGTGTCGAGGCTTGGTTCAATCCGGTCCCACGCGTCTTCAGTCGGACGTTCCGGAACGCCAATGCGGTTATTCTCAGGCAGATAGTCGAAGAAATCGCGGGTCGAAAGCAATGCCTCGATATCATTCTCGAATGCATTGTCTGCTACGCCTGACTTGGTTGTGTGCGATATCGCACCGCCAAGTTCTTCCTGCGTCACGACCTCGTTGGTTACCGTCTTGACCACATCGGGGCCAGTAACAAACATGTAGGACGAATCCTTCACCATGAAGATGAAGTCGGTCATCGCTGGCGAATACACCGCGCCGCCTGCGCATGGCCCCATGATCAGGCTGATTTGCGGCACAACACCGCTGGCAAGCACATTGCGCTGAAACACCTCGGCATACCCGCCCAGCGAAGCAACGCCTTCCTGGATGCGCGCACCGCCGCTGTCGTTCAGGCCGATGACGGGCGCTCCGACCTTCATCGCATTGTCCATGACCTTGCAAATCTTCATTGCATGCGCTTCGGACAGCGAGCCGCCGAACACGGTGAAA
>JANPKN010000001.1:0-2219 GCA_031426075.1 Sphingomonadaceae bacterium | reverse complement strand
GGCAATTCAATACAGTTTGCCCCTAGCGGCACGCGATATTGTTCGACGAGCAGCACATGATCATCCTCCAGCGCAAGGATAACCGCTGCTTTGATGCCCCGTGCGCGGCTTACATATTCCCATTTGCCGCGCGTTTTCGCCGTGATGAAGCGACCTTGCCACATCACGGTTTCCGCATCGTCTTGTTTGATCATAATTCGATGAGCCTATCGGGTAGTTCGTTGGGGTTTTCGCTGCCCTTGGGGAAATGTTCGGCCAGAACAACGCCCATTTGGGCCACAGCCGCCGCTACGCCAGCGCCTGGGTTTCCAGCCTTCACCTGATCCAGCAAAGCCACCATTGCGTCACCCCAAACTTCCGGCGCAACTTTCGAAGCGATTGCTTCGTCAGCAACGATTTCTGCGCGATGCTCTTTCATCGAAAGATACAACAGCACGCCTGTCCGGCCGACGGTCTTGGACTCAGTGCCGACCTTAAACAGACTGATCGCGCGCCTGCGAACGCGGGCCAGTTTTGTGGCTTTTGGCGTGAGCGCCAGACGCAAAGAGATCCACTTCAAGATGAACCATGTCCCGATCCATTTGAGCGCAACTGCCGTCATCATGAGCGCGACATATTCGCCGGTCGTATATTCATGGCCCCAACCACCCGACAGGCCGTTAATCAGGCCGATGTAAAAGTCGGGAAAGGTTGCATAAGTGGCCAAGGCGATGAACGCGACAGCGCTTGCCCAGGCCATGGCGATGTCTTCATAATGGTCCGACAGGTCAGTCACAATCGTGACGATTTCGCCGCTTGTGTGGCGTTCCGCGTCGGCCACAGCCGCTGTTACCAATACATGGTCGGCTTCGCTCATTTGGCTGATTTTACGTATGGCCATGTCAAATAATCCTACCAGCCACCCGACGCACCGCCGCCGCCGAAGCTACCGCCTCCGCCGCCGAAGCCACCGCCACCACCAAAGCCGCCACCACCAAAGCCACTGCCGCCGCCCCAAGACGATCCGCCGCCGCCCCAGATGATGACTGGGCCCATGCCGCCGCGTCGATATTTACGCCCGCCGCCCTTCATCGAACGTATCATCGGCAGGAATACAAAAAAGATCAGGAAGAGAACGAAGATAATAGCGCCAAAGGGGACGCCTTCATCGCGCTTACGTGGTTGCTGCGCCGCGCTTGCAATCTTGGCCGCTTCGTCGGCTGGGAGTTCGAGTTGCGTCACAATGCGATCAACGCCCGCGTTTATGCCGCCAACAAAATCACCTTCCTTAAATCGCGGAGTGATGTCGTTGCGGATGATGGTCGAGGACAGGCCGTCGGTGAGCACTGGTTCCAGACCATAGCCCACCTCAATCCGCATTTTGCGTTCGTTGGGGGCTACGATCAGGATCGCACCATTGTCCTTCTCGGTCTCGCCCTTGCCGTCTTGGCCAATCGCCCAAGTCCGACCAAGCCGATAGCCATAATCCGAGATCTCATAACCTTCGAGGCTGTTGAGCGTTGTCACCACCAGTTGGCGCTTGGTCCGCGTCTCCAGTCCCTCAAGCTTCGCTGTGAGCGCGGCCTCTTGCTGCGGGTCGAGCAGGTTTGCCTGATCCACCACACGTCCAGTGAGCTTCGGAAAATTCTGCGCAACTGCTGCTTGGCCGGTAAGGGCCAGCAGCAGTGCGGTCAGCAGGCCAAGGGCCTTATTCATATTCAATTCCCCAATAGGGCGTTAGGTCGTGGGCGCCATATCCAGCGTCGGTGCGGTCTCTGCACCTTGCGTGGTGGCTTGATAAGGGATCATTGGCTTTGCGCCGTGAATAACCTTGGCACCAATAATATCAGGGAACGTCCGAATGGTGGTGTTGTATCCGCGCACTGCCTCATTGTAATCGCGCAACGTAATCCGCACGCGGTTTTCCTGACCTTCCAACTGGTCCTGCAGTTTCAGATAGCCCTCTTGGCTTTTCAATTGCGGATATTGCTCAACAGAAACCAGCAACCGCGAGAGGCTGCCCGACAGTTGATTTTGCGCTGCCTGAAACGCAGCCATCTTTGCGGGGTTGCTTAGATCGTCAGGATTGACCTGAATATTGGGCGATGTCGCACGGGCACGCGCTTCAATTACTTCCGTCAGCGTCTTGTTTTCCTGCGCAGCTGCGCCTTTTACCACATTGGCCAAGTTAGGGATGAGGTTGGCGCGCTCCTGAAACGCCGCTTGAACATCTGCCCACT